>JADLBI010000111.1 GCA_020847775.1 Opitutaceae bacterium | reverse complement strand
TGGCCGGCAAACAATCGTGAGCTTTGACCGCGCAGGTCACCCACACGTCCTGCGCCTCCACCGCGGCGAACCGCCGCAGGTGAATTAGCCGGACCTTGACTCGGCGGCGCGCCGTTCATCCTTTCGCGCATGGCCGATTCGGACCCTGCTGCCCCTCGCATCCTCATCGCCGAAGACCAAACCGATGTGAGCGAAGCGATCCGGCTGCTGTTCAAACCGGAACGCTACGGCATCGGAACCGTCTCGCCGCCCGAATTTTCCGAAATCGGAACGCTTGCCGCGACGACAATTTGTGCCGTTAAATCTTAATCAACCCCACCCCATCCACTTAAACAACGACTCCGGTCGCTGGCACGCGGCCTGTAATTCGCGCGCGTATGGACGTTAAACGCCCCTCCCAAGCCAAGGCCAAGGCCCGCCGCCGCCTCTATCTCATCGGCGGCGGTCTGCTCGCGCTGGCGCTCATCATCTTCGCGTTGTCGCGGCTCAAGCCCGCCGTGCCCACGGTCGAGCGCAACCTCGTCTGGCTCGGCACCGTCGAGCGCGGCGAAATGCTCCGCCAAGTCCGCGGCCTCGGCACACTCGTGCCCGAAGACATCCGCTGGGTCGCCGCGCGCACCTCCGGCCGCGTGGATCAGATTCTTTTGCGACCCGGCGCGATTGTACGGCCCGATGATGTCATCCTCGTCCTCACCAATCCCGATGTGGAGCGCGCCGCCTTCGAGGCCGATTCGCTGCTCAAGGCCGCCGAGGCCGAGCTCGCCAACCGCCAGGTCGATCTCGAAAGCGGCGTCCTCGCTGCTGAGGCCTCCGCCGCGCAAGCCAAGGCCCAATACGAAATCAGCAAGCTCACCGCCGAGGTCAACGAGCAGATGCACGCCAAGGGTCTCGTCACTTCCCTCGATTTGAAAAAGTCGCAGGTCACCGCGCATCAACTCGGCATCGCGAGTAACATTGAGGAAAAACGCTACCGCTTCGCGCGCGATTCCGTGGCCTCGCAACTCTCCATCAAACAGGCCGAGGTCGAGCGGCTCCGCGCGCTCGCCACCATCCGCCACGACGAACTCGACGCCCTGCATGTGCGCGCGGGCATGGCCGGTGTGCTCCAAATCCTGCCGGTCGAAGTCGGGGCGCAGGTCACGCCCGGCGCCAATCTCGCGCGCGTCGCCGACCCCGCGCGGCTCAAGGCCGAGATCCGCGTCGCCGAGACCCAGGCCAAGGACATCCAGATCGGCCAACTCGCTTCCATCGACACGCGCAACGGCCTCATCGCCGGCCGCGTTTCCCGCATCGATCCCTCCGTGCAAAACGGCACCGTCACCGTCGATGTAACGCTCGCCGGCGACCTGCCCCGCGGCGCGCGCCCCGACCTCTCCGTGGACGGCACCATCGAACTCGAACGCCTGCCCGACGTCATCAACGTCGGCCGCCCCGCCTTCGGCCAGGAAAACAGCAAGGTCACCGTGTTCAAACTCGAGCCCGACGGCACCTACGCCGACCGCGTGCCCGTCGAACTCGGCCGCAGCTCCGTCAACAAGATCGAAATCCTCAACGGCCTCCAACCCGGCGACCGCATCATCCTCTCCGACATGTCGCAGTGGGACACCGCCGACCGCGTGAAACTGAAATAAACCACGAAACACACAAAAAGGTAGGGGCGTTGTCCCCAACCGCCCTGAATAACGGACACCCATCCCAGGGCCGTTGAGGACAACGGCCCCTACCTCTCACTCAATCCCACTCCGATCACACCACCTTTTCGTGTCTTTCGTGTGTTTCGTGGTTCCCCCTTTCTTATGCATACCAACCCCCTGATCCAACTCGACGGCGTCACCAAAGTCTTCCTCACCGACGAGGTCGAAACCCATGCCCTCTCCGGCATCCACTTCGAGATTAGCACCGGCGAGTTCGTCTCCATCGCCGGCCCCTCCGGCTGCGGCAAATCCACCCTCCTCTCCATCCTCGGCCTGCTCGATTCGCCTTCCGACGGCACCTACCTGCTCAACGGCCGCCCCGTGCAAGGCCTGTCGCTGCCCGAGCGCGCCCGCATCCGCAACCGCGAGATCGGCTTCATCTTCCAATCCTTCAATCTCATCGGCGACCTCACCGTTTATGAAAACGTCGAGCTGCCGCTCACCTACCGCGGCATGCCCGCGGGCGAACGCAAAACCGCCGTCGCCGAGGCGCTTGAAAAAGTCGGCATGGCCCACCGCGCCAAGCACCTGCCTTCGCAGCTCTCCGGTGGCCAGCAGCAGCGCGTCGCCGTGGCCCGCGCCCTCGCGGGCAAACCGGCCGTGCTCCTCGCCGACGAACCCACCGGCAACCTCGATTCGAAAAACGGCGACGCCGTGATGCAACTGCTCACCGAACTGCACGCCGGCGGCGCCACCATCGTCATGGTCACCCACGACGCACGATTCACCGCTCACGCCAACCGCACCATCCACCTCTTCGACGGCAAAATCGTCAATGAACAGGTCGCCGTCTGAGCATCAACTGTAGGAGCGGGTTTACCCCGCGATCCGCCTTCAAAATCGCGGCATAAAGCCGCCTCTGCATTCAACGCCTTCCCTTCGCTGCCTTCGCGATCTTCGTGTAAAACAAACCCGTCCAACCAAGGCATTTTCTAACCGCAGATCTGACAGATAAAACCAGATGCCTGCCCCCACGCCACTCGGCCTCGACTAGAGTTCATCTGTGGTAGAATTCAACCCCATCGCCCCGTGAAAACCCTCTGGTTCGAGTTCATCCTCACCCTGCGCCGCATCTTTCGCCGCCCGACCCAGAACGGCCTGCTGCTGCTCACTTTCGCGATCTCCGTCACGCTCTCCGTGCTCGCTTGGTCGCTCTACCGCGTCACCCAGCTCAGCCATCCCGACTTCGATCACAAAGGCGAATACCTCGTGCTCTCCCACAAGGGCAAGATGTGGCCTC
>JADLBI010000110.1 GCA_020847775.1 Opitutaceae bacterium | reverse complement strand
CCGCGCCCCGCTCCGAGGAGCGGGGCGATGCCAGGTGGAAGTAAATCCAGCCAGCCAAAGAGTTATGCGCCGATTCTGCGAAGGTGTCAAAGAACAGAAATAGTTTCTCCCGAGAGCATGATGGCCGCCTGCGTTTCCCGCAATGGCGCACGATGTTACCCAACACGCGAAAGGGTGCGACGGCGGACGAAGCACGAGTTTCGCAGCTGCGATTTTTCACAAGGTCAACGGGTCTTCGACGACATTGATCGGCACTTGGACACCGTAATGCTCGATCTTATCTTTTCCCGTCTGATCGATGAAATAGACGCGCAATGAATCCTGCGTCGCGTCGATTTCCTGCAGGAGGCGCGCCTTCAAGTCGACCCATTCTTTCTGGCCAAGTTGCATTTCGAAAACGGACTTTTGCACGCGGATGCCAAACGAGGTGCAGGCCCGCGCCACGCGACGCAGGCGGCGGGCTCCGGCGCGCTCATCGCGGGTGCTGACGTCGTAAGTGATGAGAAGAAACATAAGGCGGGAAGGAGCGGTGACGAATGTGTCAGTGAGCTCAGTTGAACAGATGCGGGGTATAATCGTCGCCAGAGCGCACGGCACGGGCGAGCAGCCGCGCCTGGATGAACACGAGCTGTCCGTGCCGCACCTTCTCCTGGAAGAGCGGATGGGTGACTTCGTCGGCTTTGCGTTGCTGGAAAGCGGCGACCAGCGTCTTGCGGAGCGGCTCTCCCAGTTCGACGGTGCCGCCGTCGCGGGACAGGAACTGACCGGCCTTCAGTTCGCCGCGGTTGAGCAAGGTGAGGGCGAGGCGATCGGTCCACGGGCGAAACTCCTCCATCAGGTCGAGCGCGAGCGATTCGCGACCGGAACGATCGGCGTGGAGGTAGCCGACGAAGGGATCGAGCCCCACCGCCGTGAGCGCCGAAACACAGTCATGGCGCAGCAACGCATAGAGGAAGGAGAGGAGGGCGTTGATCGCATCGCGGGGTGGACGGCGGTTGCGGCCTTCGAAAGGAAAACTGTCGCGCAGGGCGGGCCGGAGGTGGCGCGAGAATACCTCGAAGTGCAGCGCGGCGGCGCGGCCTTCGACGCCGCGAATCACGTCGAGATCGTCGGGGGTGCGGGCGAGTTCGCGCAGGAGGTGGGCATGGGCGTCGGCCGCGGTCCGGAGCAGGCCGGCGTCGGCGGCATCGGCGGCATCGCGGGCGCTGCGGGAAATGAGCCAGCGGGTGTTGTGGAGCTTGCCCGCGACGAAGGCGCGAGCGAGCGCGGCGGACCGGGCGGGGTCGGCGGCGGCGGCGTGTTGGCGACGGCGCAAAAGCATGGAGCCTTGCGGGACGCCTTCGACGCGCGCTTCGAGCCGGCCCCAGTCGGTGAAGAAGCAGACACTGGCACCGTGCTCCCAGCAGAGACGCATAGCGGAAGGGGAGACGTAGATGTCGGCACCAAAGACGAAGACGGATTCGAGATTGTGAACCGGGAGGGAGAGCTTGAGCTGTTTCTCGTGTTCGATGCGCAAGGCGAGGCCGTCGCGGCGCAACGAGAGTCCGGGCGTGAATAGGTAGAGGACGTTTTGGAGTGTCTGGGGCATCAGGTAAGGGAATCTGAAATTTGAAATCTCAGATCTGAGATGCGCCGCCCTGCTTGCGGCGTGGATGCTGGGGATGGTCGGGGGGCAGGTGCTGCTCGAGCAACTGCTGGAAGGCGGCGGTGCCGGATTCGCGGGACTTGCGTTTGGTGTAGTCCGCGCGGGATTTGTCGTTGAGGTGGCGCGGGCCGGCGATGTCGGAGTTTTGCAGGGACTGGGTCCAGGCGCCGAGCTGGCGGGAGCAGGACTCGGCAACGGGTTTCAAATTTGATATCTGGGATTTGAAATCGCGCAGCGCGGGGCGGCGCTCGAAGAAGCAGAGCATGGAGCGGACCTCGCCGGCGGAGCCGCGGGCGATGTAAAGGAAGGCGAGCAGTTCGTTGGTGGTGCCGCGCTCGAAACCCTCGGCGATGTTGTTGGAGACGGAGAGCGAGGCGCGGTCGAGCTGGTCGCGTTTGGACCACGTGATGCGTTCCCTGGCCGCCTCGATGAAGTCTTCGCAGAGCTCGGCGAGGAGGATGGCTTCCTGCCAGACGGGCAGGTCTTCGAATCGTTGGTAAGTGGGCATGGGTTTGGGAATTTGGGATTTCAGATTTGAAATTCGAGATTCAGTAATCGCGGGGCACGAAGAGATCAGACTGGCGAAGGGTGGAAGCCTCGGGCAGGCAGACGGGACGGAGAGAACAGCCGTCACACTGCGGCCGGAGCACGGTCGGCGGAGCGGCCGGACGAGCTAGCGAGGCACGCAAGGCGTCGAGGGTGTCGCGCGTGAGGGTGCGGAGCTGGAGATCGAAGACGACTTCGTCGCGCTTGGCAGAGGCGGCGTGATAGATGAGGCCGGCTTCGATGGGCAGGCCGAGCATCTCCTCCAGGCAGAGTGCCTGGGCGCAGAGCTGGACGTGGTCGTTGCTCCAGCGGCGGGCGGGACCCTTCTTGTATTCCACCGGCCGGGTCTCGACAATGCGCGCCGTGGCGGGATCGCGGCGCACCTCGACGAGATCGGCCTTGCCGGTGAGCCCGAGCGCATCGGAGAAAAGCGGCAGGGCGCGGAGGAGTTCCCAGCCGGCGCGGTGCTCGTAGCCGGGATGATCCACAGCCTCGTGGGCGAGGGTGCCGAGGAGCGTGTGCTCGTTGTCGATAAACACCCTTTCGGCGTGGATGAGATAGGCCCGTCGTTCGCAGTAGAGAAAATGGTTGAGCGCCGAGATGGAAATGGGCTCGGGCGCTCGACCAGCGGAGGCGGAAGGGATTTCCGCGATAGCCATGTCAGCCTTGGCGCGGGTCGATGCTTGTGCCGGCGTGGCGGAGGTGGAGCTTGATGCCTTTCGGGAGGTTCTCGGTGGTCCATGTGTTGCTCACGGAGTAGTCGGCGAAGGACTCGGGGGAGGTCTTGCCGGCGGAGAGCGAAACCTTGATGCCCTCGAGGAGGGCGTGCGCGTGGGCGCAGCCGAGGCGGGCCTCGCGTTTGTTCTGCTCCGCGTTGTTGGCGTGCTGGGTGCCGACGTGCTCGAAATCGTAAAGGCCGCGCACGATCATCTCGCCGCGGGCGGCGGAGCGGTCGTGCTCGAACATGTGGAGGAGGGCTTGGAAAAGGAGTTCGAGATCGGCGTCGGTGAACCCGGTGCGCTCGGCGAAGGCGGGGGAGACGTAGCCCTTGGCGGCGTAGAGGGCGTAGGGGACGATGTGCTTGTTGCCCATCGTGCGCTCCTTCTTGGCGTCATCCTCCTTGGTCACGGCGCAGCGGGTGATCGTGACCTCCAGCGGGGTGATGGCGTGGAAGGACTGGCCGAAGGTGAACTGCACAGGACCGCGCACCTGACCGAAAGCGGAGCCCTTGAGGACGCCGTCGCCGGTGGAGACCACGCCCCCGAAAGTGCGCATGTCGAAGAACTCGCGGCAAAGCCAGTTCTTGGCAGCCTCGGCTTGTTGGTCAGCTGAGCCTTTGGGGAGAGTTTGAGCCGCGTGAACCTCCGCCTTCTTCTGCTCACGTTCGATAACCGCGCCCTGCTTGATGAGGATGCTGAAACCGTTGGCGGCTTCGCCTTCACGGGCCGACGGGAAGAGTTCGAGGAAGTTACGGACCTTCCGTTTCAGGCAGACGTCGGTGACCATGCCGCGGTTGGTGTTGGGATCGAGGCGCGGGAGGTTGCCGGCATCGGGATCGCCGTTGGGGTTGCCATTGGTGACCTCGAAGAGGAGGAGGAAATCGTGACGGTTGGTGAGGATGGAGGAGCTCATGAGTTTGTGATGGATGAGGGATTATTTGTTTTCGGGTGAGGAAGATTGATCGGGTGATTTTTTGTTGGCGTTGCGGGCCGCGGTGTCGGCGGCGGTTTGCTGGTAGAAGCCGAGGGCGAAACGGCCCTGCGATTGGAGGTCGAGCGTGCGCGGGAACGTCGGCGGTCGGCCGGGACTCGCGGGTTTGAACAGCGTGAGCACGGCCTCGATCTGCTGCTGGATGAAACGTTCGTGGCCGCCGAAGCGCTCGGACTTGCCAATCTTGTTGAGGTGATGGCGATTCAGGCGGAGCAGCAGAGGGAAGACGCTGGCTGGCGAGACGCTGGCGGTGCCGAAGTAGCGCTCGGCGACGCCGGGGCCCTCGAGTTTGAACTCGTGCGCCTTGTCCTGCGCGGCGGCAAGGATGGCGAGGAGACGGCCGCAGTTGTAGGCTGGGTCGTCGGTTTCGGCGGTGAGGGACGGTTTGATTTCCATGGGGCGATTGGGTTGGCGGTTGAGAATGAGCTTGAGCAGGGCGAAGCGGGATTCGTCGTAGATGAGGGTGTAGTTTTCATCCCGCAGGAGGCGGGAGTGGAGCTGGTCGAGGATCGGCTTGAGCAAGGCCAGCGACGGCGCGGTGCCTTCGAGGGCGGCGCGGTAGAGCTGGGCAGGCACTTCGGGCGCCAAATCCTTCGCCTCGCGGACGGTGGTGCAGGCGAGCCAGTAGATGGAGAGCGGGTGAAACTCCTTCTCCTTGCCGGCGGGCTTCGCTTTTTTCGGCGGGCGCGGCGGCACGTCGATCACGAGGTCGGCGAACCAGTGTTGGAGGTTTTCAACGGCTTGCTCAACGGTGGCCTGGAGCCAATGGCGCACGACGACACGGCCCGAGTTGCCGGCGAGCGTCACGGCGAAAAAACGATCCCGTCGGGCGAGATCGCGCGCGATGCCCGCGAAGGGGGCGCGGACGAAATCCCGAACGACTTTGGGATCGGGTCGGTTTAAGAACGCGAAGGGCGTTTGCGTGATCGGGGTCTCGGCCGCCCAGAAGCAGAGGCAGGTCTCGCCGATGCGGAGCGAATGATCCTCGCGCCCGATCAGATGATTGAGCGCGACGCAATAGGCGGTGGCGGCCTCGTCGGCCGTGGGGGAGTTGAGGCTCTGGTCAAACCCATAGGAGGCGAAGGCGGGCTTGTCGAAAGAGACGATGGCGGCGCCAAACGCCTGGGTGTTTGGCACGCCTTGAATCTTGGGGTTGTGCGTGGGGGCGAGCTTCTGGTCGGGCTTGCCAGTGACGAGGCAGAGGCCCGAAGCAAATCCCTCGCGCGCTGTCGCGACCTCGCGGGCGTGCGTCGTGCGCCAGAAGTGGCGGAGCGCATCGTTTTCAAGCAGGAGGGCTCCGTTGACTCGAAAAGTGAAGTTTTCCGGGCCGAGCCGAGTTTCGCTGCCACCTGCCGTCGTGAGCCACCACGCGGACTTATCGGAACGGCCATCAACCGCCTTGCCCCATCGCAGGAATGCCGGTGGCTGGGTGTCGAGGCGTGACCCGAACGCCGCGACCGCGTCGATCTCCGGGCTGGGGCAGGCTTGTCGAGCCGCGTCGATTTGCGCCCAGAAGTCGCTTCGCTTCGCGAGATTGTTGGCGTCGCGATCGGCGCGCTTCGACCCGGACATCGGGGCGTCGGGGTCTGTGTCGAGTCCGAAGACGGCGGTCAGTCCGTCAGCGAGAAACTCGGAAACACCGCCGGCGACCTTGGGGCGTGTCGTCTGAGGGCAGGAGTATTCCTTGCCGCGCTTGTCGTCGCCCGTGATTTGCGGACCCGAACCAATCATCGATCCGGTGGCGTCGAGTTCGTTAATCCAGCGCACCGCTTTCGGGCTGAACGCGAGGTCGTCGAGGAGCTTTCGCGACACAGCGAAGTCGTAGAGGTGTTTGAGGAGCATGGTCAGTTGCCTCCGATGTTGCTGGTGAGGACGCGCTCGGGGTGGCAGTCGAGGCGGCCGTCGCGCAGACGGGCGTCGAAGAAGAGGGGCTGCGGTTTGAGCGGAGGGGCGTTGGAGCGGAGCCGGTCGGCGGCGAACTCCTTTCGGCGCCTGGTCTGTTGTCCTTTCTTCACGCCGGCGAGGGACTGCTCGAAGTCGGCGGTTTGCTCGGCGAACTCGTCGTCGCGAAGCCAGCGGAAACCGGCGGAGCGCGCCTGCGGGTCGAACACGTCGTAGAGCATGAGGCCGAGCGGCTCTTCGCCGCGGACTACAGGTTGACCCAGCTCAGCGGAGCGGCGGGTGTGCGCGGCGTCGGCATCGGGCTCCCACTCGAAGTCGGCGGCGAACTCCCGCATGCCGAGACCGGGGCGGTGGAAACACTTCCCGGCCCGGGCGCGGCCTTCGATTTCGCGGAGGTATTTCCCGAGGTTGTCGCGAGGTGGCTGCGCGAGCGGCGTGAGACGCACCTCGGCGGTGATGAGGTATTCGACGTCCTGAAGCGCGAGCATGTTGCGCTGGGTGCCGTCCGCGGCGCCGCCGCCGGCCTGAACGTGCGTGGTCTTTTCGGGCGAGTGCATCCAGGTCTTCGCACTGTCGAGGCTGACGACCTTGGTGACTTCGTTGCGCCGGATGGAAATCCAGCGACCGCGCTTCACGACGCGGATGGAGTCGATGAGGTAGAACATCTGCGGCTCCCAGAAGACGGCTTCGAGGATGCCGCGCGCGGCGGAGGGCGTCATGACGGGGTAGCTGACGCGCTCCACCTTCATCTCCGGGCGGGTGAAGCAGGCGAAGTCGCCCCAGACGCGGAGCGTGACGAGGTTGGGTGGGTTCATGCGAGGAAGTCGTCGGGTTGGGTGTTCTCCAACAGGAGCCCGAGCGCCGGGTGATAGCAGGCGACGTCGAGCACATGCAGTTCGAGGTTGGGGAGGAGCGGGCGAATGAGACCGCGGGCTTCGAGGAGCTGAAACTTGCGCGAGCGCACATTGATCATGACGCGCTGGAGGCGGCGCAAGTCGTCGCGCGTAAAACGCGGCTGCCTCGGTGCGAGCTGGCGGGTGCGGATCTCCTCGATGAGCGGCGCGGCCCACGGGCTGCCGCGGTTGTCGCCGGCGACGATCCCGGGCGTGCCGGAGTCCTCGATGACGCGGGCCTTGCGGGAGACCTCGCGGTAGCGCAGGAGCTTGCGGTCCTCCTGAATCGTGGGCTCGCCGGGACGGGCGTGGTCGGTGTTCACGACGTCGTAGAGCGACTGGAAATAGCCGGCGAAAATCCGGGAGCCGGTGGCAAGTTGCTCGGCGGCGGTGGCGGCATCGCCGAGGGCGGCGAGAGTGAGCGCAGCCTGATCGGCGGCGGCGCTGTAAACGCCGCGGGGTAGCTTGTGATCGTCGGGGCGGAAAATGTGGACGGTGCCGGCGGCGCGGCGGCCCTCGCGGTTGCAACGGCCGGCGACCTGCACGATCGAGTCGAGCGGGCCAAGCGCGCGCCAGACTTCGGGGAAATCCACATCGACGCCGGCCTCGATCAGTTGGGTGGAAACGACCCGGCAGGGACGTTCGTCGCGGAGACGAGAGCGGATCTCGTCGAGAAGTGCGAGCCGGTGCTCGGCGCACATCGCGGAGGAAAGGTGAATGGGAGCCTCGTTGCTCGGAAGATTGCGCCGGAGTTCTTCCCAGAGCTCCTTCGCGTGACGCGTGAGATTGACTACGCACAACGTCTGGGGCGCGGCGGCGAGCCGCGCAGCAAGCGCAGGCCAGTCGAGCGCTACGCCGGTGGTGGGAAGTTGGTAGGTGACGCGGCGGAGTTTCTGAAAAAGCTCATCGGGCGCCGGGGCGATCTCGCACAGTTCGTCGGACAGGAAGCCGTCGGGCAGGGAGGAGCAGCGACGAAACGCCGGTTGCGTGGCGGAGCTGAAGACGAAGCTTGTGCCGTAGTTCGCCGCGAGTTCGCGCAGCACACTGAACGTCGGGGCGAGCAGGTGGGTCGGCAGCGTTTGCACCTCGTCGAAGATCACGACTGACCGCGGGATGCGGTGCAGCTTGCGGCAGCGCGACGGGCTGGACGCGAACAGGGATTCGAGAAACTGGACTGAGGTTGTGACGATGACGGGCGCGTCCCAGTTCTCCGAAATGAGGTCGAGGCGGGATCGCTCCTCTTCGGAGGTATCGTCGGCAGGCCGGACGCCGGAATGATTCTCGAGCACGACATCGTCGCTGAAGATGCGCCGATACTCGGCGGCGTTTTGCTCGATGATCGAGAGGTAGGGGATGACGACGATGACGCGGCGCAGGCCGTGGGCGCGGGCGTGCGCGAGGGCGAAGGCCATCGAGGCGAGCGTCTTGCCGCCTCCGGTCGGCACGGTGAGCGAGAAGAAGCCTGGCGGAAGCGCAGCGCGTTCGAGGGCGGCGTCGAAGATGCGGTTGCGGAGCGCGGCGAGCGGGCTGTCAGGATTGGCCGTGGATTTTCGGGCACGCTCAGCGAGGACGGCCGCCAGCATCGCGGGGTGATCGAGCGGGATGTCGGCGGCCGGAGATGCAGGCCAGTGTGCGGTGTCGAGGCGATCGGCGTCGACCACACACGAGAAGATGAGACGGACGTAGAGCTCAGCTGTGTGTTCGTCCCGCACCCAAGGGGGCGGCGACGGCAGGACGGGAAGCGGACCGAGTTCGGTTTCGAGTTTTGTGATGAGGGCGGGGATGCACTGCGGAATGTTCAGGCCGGGCCTGGCGAACATGCCTTCAAGATCGCCGTGATCGTGGAGGCCGGCGTGGTGTCCGGCGATGGCGAGCTTGGCGGCGAAAAGCTGTGGGTGCGCTTCATCAGCCGCCCACGCCGCCCCGAAGATGGCGTGTTGAGTTTCGGCACTGCTGGAACGTTGGCCGCGGAGGTAGGCTTGGAACTCGGCCCGGTATTTCCCCAAGTCGTGCAGCAGGCCGGCGAGGCGGGCTACTTCGCTGGCACCGAAGGAGGCGGCAAACTGGGCGGCGAGCTCGGCCACGTTGCGCAGATGGTCGGCGAGGGGTTGCCATTGGCCGGAGGATTCGGGGAGGCGGTTGCCTGCTGCATCTTCTGCGGTGTGCGCGTAGAAGCGGCGCGGGGTTGTCGCTAGGGCTTGCATGACGCCGCTCATTCTAACCCAAGGGTGGGACATTGGCGGTCCCACATGGGAAATTTGTTTGAGGGATTCATTCCACTCGGGTTTCGGGGCATGGCGCTATTTTCTCGAGTTCGCCGACGACTGGTGGGGTGCCTCGGCGGTGCAAGTTCTCTTTGGCAATTTTCTTATCTTGGGGCGAGCGGATATGTCATCCGCGCCCATATACTTGTAACGCACCGTCCAAAATTCGCGGTCTTGCCACTGGGCAAATGCCGGAGCAAGGCATGCAGGCACCCAGCTTTGGGTAACGGGCTTCAGTCGCGCGCCGGAGCGATCGCGCGGCCGAGCGCGGTGAGCTGGGGGAGGAAGTCTGGGGCGAGGAGGCCGGTGGGTGTCACGGGCACGTCCCAGGTGACCACGCCGCCGCGCGAGTTGATGAACTTGGTGTAGCCGATGGTGAGTTCGTCGGGAAAGCGCACAGGGCCTAGGCCCCACCATTCGCCCATGATGGTGAGCACGTGCAGCCGCGCGCCGTTGAGAAACCCGGGGTAGCGGTCCAGGCGCGGCGGGTCCATGCGCATGCCGGGGGCGACGGTCATGTCGCGCTCGATTTCACCGGGCGTGTAGTCTTCGTATTCCGTCATCGAGTAGAGGGGCGTGCGCAGACCGTTGTTGAAGGTGACGATGGCGTCGGGGTTCCCGGCCTTGAGCGCTTCGGCGAAGCTGCGGTAGTTGGGCGCGTCGCCGTGTTGGTAGGCCGGCGCGTCGTAGGGTCCGTCGATCCACCAGCCGCTGACGGCGCGGCCCCAGCGCAACGACCATTCGCGGCAGACGGCCTCCCAGTGGCGTTGCATCTCGGGGCCATGCTCGCCGGTCGCGCCTTCGAGCCGGGCTTTGGCGACGGGATCGTTGCGCGGGGCGGTGCCGGGCAGATAAACGAGTAGGCGGATGCCGTGCGGGGTGAGCGCGGCGGCGAGGTCGGCGATGAGATCACGGCGCGAGCACCGGCTGGGCGTGATGCCGGTGATGGCGTCGTAGGCGGCGTTGGGCGCGAGGTAGAAGCCGGAGTTTTGCCCGAGGGTGATGATGAAATAAGGCACGCGCGCGGCGGCGAGTTGCGCGGCGAGGCCCGCGACATCGAAGGCGTCCACGCGGCGGTTCCAATCATCGGGGGTGAGCTCGATGGGTTGCAGGTTGCTCGCGGTGTCGGCGAGGAAACACGCGAGCACGCCCCAACGGCAGTCCTTGAACCAAGTCGTGTCAGCGCGGCGCCAGGGCGCGGAGGTTGCGGCGGACATGTTTAACGGACGAGGGCGTGACCGAGCGCGGTGAGTTGCGGCAGAAACTCCGGATCGATGTGGCCTTTGAGCGTGAGCGGGGCATCCCACGAGACCACGCCGCCGCGGCTGTTGATAAACTTGGTGTAGCCGATGGTGAGTTCGTCGGGGAAGCGCACGGGGCCCTTGCCCCACCATTCGCCCATGATGGTGAGCACGTGGAGCCGCGCGCCGTTGAAAAATTCGGGATACGGTGCGAGCCGCGAGAAATCCGGCAGGTGGCCGGGCGACACGGTCATGTCGCGCTCAATCTCGCCGGGCGTGTAGTCCTCGTATTCCGTCATCGAATAAAGCGGTGTGCGCAGACCGTTGTTGAAGGAGACGATGGAGTCGGGGTTCCCGGCCTTGAGCGCCTCGGCGAAGCTGCGGTAGTTGGGCGCGTCGGCGTGTTGGTAGGCCGGCGCGTCGTAAGGTCCGTCGATCCACCAGCCGCTGACGCGCGTGCCCCAACGTAGCGACCATTCGCGGCAGACGGCCTCCCAATGGCGTTGCAGCGTGGTGTGGCGGGCGTCGTCCACGCCTTCGAGTTTCGCTTTAGCCACCGCGTCGCTGGCCGGGGCCTGGCCGGGCAGATAAACCATCAACCGGATGCCGTGCGGCGTGAGCGCGGCGGCGAGATCGGCGATCAAGTCGCGGCGCGAGCACTTGCTGGGCGTGATGCCGGTGATGGCGTCGTAGGTCGCATTGGGGCTGAGGTAGAAACCGGAGTTTTGCCCGAGGGTGATGACGAAATACGGCACGCGCGCGGCGGCGAGTTGCGCGGCCAGGCCGGCGGCATCGAAGGCGTCAATGCGGCGGTTCCAATCATCGGGGGTGAGCTCGATGGGCTTCAGATTGCTCGCGGAGTCGGCGAGGTAATGGCAGAACATGCCCCAGCGGCAGTTCTTAAACCAGGTGGTGTCGGCGCGTTTCCAAGCAGAGGGAGAGGTCATAGGATGGGCAACGCATTCTCGATGCCCGGCGGTGTGGTTTCGCGCGAGCGAAATCCACGCCACCCTCACGCCGCGGTGGCGTGGCGGCAACAATCCGCGAGGTGACGATCGGTGATTGCCGGCACGCGCTGGAGGGCGAAAATCGTCTGCGGTTCCCAGAGCTGGCTGCGCAATGGCTCCAGGAATTTCTTGGGCAGATCGGGCGACTCCAGATTGCCTAAGATGCGCAGGGTCTGAGCCGAAGCCGGTAGGCCGAGCCATTCCAACAGGGCGAAGACGCCGCCACGCCCATGCACGGCGTTGATTTCGTCCCACGCGGCGCGGTGGCCCCCGCGCAAGCTCATGTGCTCGGCGAGAAATCCGGCCAGGGCTGGGGTGCGTTTGAGATCGCCCACTAGATCCGGACAACGTGCGGCGACGAGCAGGGCTTCCATGCGATTAAAGGAGAAGCCGGCGAGAAAGACGCGGAT
>JADLBI010000109.1 GCA_020847775.1 Opitutaceae bacterium | reverse complement strand
TTGAGCACTTGCAGGAACACCGGGATGGTGCGCATCGACTTGAACAAGCCACCCGGCCCGATCGTGTCACCGATGCACTGGTCGATGCCGTATTTCGCCGGGATGTCGTTGTCGAAGCGCACGCAGGCCGTGCCGCTCACTTCGATGCAATTCACGATGTAGTCGGAGCCAGCCATGACACTCCGGCGGTCCGCCGAGCCGATGACCTGCCAATTCGCTTTGCCCAACTGCGCCGCGAGCCGGGTGATGAGCTTGGTCATCGTGGTCAGTCGCTCGCGGTCGATGTCCACCAGCGCAATTATGCCGCCTTGGTCGCCGGGGATGCGCAGGATGTCGTTCATCAAGCGCGGTGTGAACGCGCTACCGGCGCCGAGCATGGTGATCTTGATCGGCCGGAGCATCTTGCCCGAAAGGCCGCGCGCGGCGGCATCGTGGGTGTGTTCGCTATGACCGATGGCCTTGGGTTTTTTGACAGCACTCATGGGATTATTGTGATGGGATTAGGCAACAGAGGTTGAATGGAGTTGTTTTTAGCCGTGAAATCGCCCGGCGCGATAGCAAAAGATTGATATGCGATGTGCATAATGTGATTTTGACGCCAATGGCTGAATCCGATATCTTTCCCCATGTCCGCGTGGCCGCCGAGGAAGTGCAGCGCTCCGCCGATTACCATTTCGAAAACGCCCTGCGGGAGGCCCCTGCGACCTTTGTCATTCAACGCACCATCGCGGGCGCGGCTTTTTTTGCCGACACCACGGGCCGACGCTTGGTTCAGCCGGGACAGACGATGCTATTCACCCATGCGGAGCCCAGCACCTACGGTTATCCACCTGAGGCCACGGAGCCCTACCGCCTGCAATTCATCTCCTTTGCGCCCGGCGATTTGAAGCCGCTCTTCGCGCGACTGCGCGGCGACTTCGGCGCGGTGGTGCGCATGCCGGACCATTCCGAGGCGGCGGGCTTGTTTGACGAAACCATGCAACGCTACCGCCAGCGAAAATTTCGCGACCGACTGGAAGAAGGCGAACTGTTGCACCGGCTGCTGATCGCGCTTTACCGAGGACAGGTGCAGGCCACGCAGAGCACCGATCCCATCGAGTTCGGCCATCATTATGTGCGGAACCATTTTCGCTCCCCCATAAACCTGAAAGGCGTCGCGCAGAAATGCGGCATCAGTCGAGAGCATTTCATTCGCCAGTTTACGGTGCGTTACGGTGAATCCCCCGGTGCCATGCTACGTCGGCTACGCCTGGAACACGCGCGCGCCATGCTACTGGCCACCCGGTTAAACGTGCAGGATGTCGCCATCGCCAGCGGTTTCACCAGCAGCAATACTTTTGGCCGCGCCTATCGCGGACGCTTCGGCCGCAGCCCCGGCACCCAACGCTAGCCCAACCGTTGCGCCAGCTTGCGCTGAGCCGTGAAAACCGCGCGCAAATCACCGCTGAGCTTGTCCTGCACAGCCTGAATTTCACGGTAGAGCGCGGTGCGTTTTTTATCCGGTCGACAGCGGGTTCTCGCATCCACCGCCACCACGCCTTCGATGAACTTGGTGATTTTCACCTTCGGTTGTCTGAGGCGCGCCTGCGCCCAAGCGGCTTGAATCGCCCCGCCGAGCGCAGCGCCTTCGTCCTCTACCATCGCGACCACCGGCACGCCAAACACGTCGGCCATGATTTGCCGCCAGACCGGAGATTTCGCGCCGCCACCGGTGACCCGAATCTCTTTTGGTTTCACCCCCAGCGCGGCCAGTCGATTCAAACCGTGATTCATCCCCATGGTTACGCCTTCCATCGCTGCGCGCGCGAGCTGGGCGGGGTTGAGGTTCTCCGCCGTCATCCCGAAGAGCACGCCCGTGCCATCTGGCACGTTAGGCGTGCGCTCGCCCGCGAGATAAGGCAGCAACACCAGCCCGCTCGCGCCTGCGGGCGCCGCGCTCACCGCCGTGTCGAACGCCGCGTGCTCTTGGCCGAATAGCGCGCGCATCCGCTCCGTGACCGTCGTCACATTCATCGTGCACAACAGCGGCAACCAGCCGCCGGTCGAATCGCAAAACGCCGCGATTTCCCCTTGTGTGTCCACCACCGGTTTTTCGGCAAAGGCGTAAATCGTTCCACTCGTGCCGAAGCTCGCGGTCACGACCCCGGGTTTCACATTACCAGTGCCGATCGCCCCCATCATGTTGTCGCCGCCGCCGGCCGAAACGATCACGTCGGGAGCCAGACCGAGTTTGGCCGCGACGGCTGGACGCAAGGGACCAACAATCCCAGACGACGCGCGCAAGGGCGGCAGCCAGTCGGCCAGATTGGGATCAATCGCGTTGATCACCGCCTTGGACCATATGCGTTTGCGCACATCCATCAGGGCCGAGCCAGAAGCGTCCCCGTGCTCCATGGCATAGTTGCCGGTCAGATAAAAATTCAGGTAATCGTGAGGGAGCAGCACTTGGCGCAGCTTGCGGTAATTCGCTGGTTCATGCCGCTTCAGCCAGAGGATTTTCGGCGCGGTGTAGCCGGGCAAAAACGGCAGGCCCGCCCGACGGATGACGGCTTTGGCCCCGCCGAGTTTCCTGGTCAGTAGTTCGCACTCCTTGGTCGTCGAGGTGTCGCACCAGAGCTTCGCGGGACGGATGACTTCGCCGTTCGCATCGAGCGGCACAAAGCCATGCTGCTGGCCGGAAACGCCGATACCGCGCACGCGCTTCGCGTCCACCTTGGCCAGCACCGCCGCAAGCGTGTTGTCCAAGGCCTCGATCCAGTCGCGCGGGTGCTGCTCCATATGACCGGGCGGCAACCCGGTGATCAACGCGTGGGGCGCGCGGGCCTCCGCGATGACTTTGCGTTCTGCGAGATCAAGGACGATCGCTTTGGTGCTCTGGGTGCCGGAATCAATACCGATATACAAGCTCATGGGGTCGCGTCATTGGGGCAGAAAATCCCACCACCGTGAAGCTCCAGTTTTGCCAATGTGCTTCGGGTTATTTCCCGGGCTGATATGCCGCGCAAAATGCCAATTGCCTTTGACCATATCGGAAGCGCCGCCCAATCTGCCCCGCTTAACCGCCAAACCAGCATGTCCGCGAAACCGACCATCATCTACACGAAGACCGACGAGGCTCCCGCGCTCGCCACCTACTCCCTCCTCCCGATTGTGCAGGCGTTCACCAAGCACGCTGGCATCAACATCGAGACGCGCGACATCTCTGTGGCGGCTCGCATTTTGGCTCATTTCCCGGAAAGGCTGACCGCGGCCCAGCGCGTCGGTGACCACCTCGCCGAATTGGGCGAACTCGCCAAGCAGCCCGAGGCCAACATCATCAAGCTGCCCAATATTTCCGCCTCCATTCCGCAGCTAAAAGAGTGCATCGCCGAACTACAGGCCCACGGTTACGCGGTGCCCGATTATCCCGAATCGCCGAAAACCGACGCGGAGAAGGACATCAAGGCCCGTTACGACAAAGTGAAGGGCTCCGCGGTAAACCCCGTGCTGCGCGAAGGCAATTCCGACCGCCGCGCGCCCAAAGCGGTCAAAGATTACGCCAAAGCCCACCCGCATTCCATGGGGGCTTGGTCCGCCGAATCGAATACCGCCGTCGCCACCATGGGCCGGGATGATTTCTTCGCCAATGAAAAGAGTGTGACCCTATCCACCGCGACCACGGCGAAGATCGAGTTCGTTGCTGCCGACGGCACCACCAAAGCCCTCCTGCCCAAGCTCGCGCTCAAGGCCGGAGAAATCCTCGACGCGACCCGCATGGACAAACAGGCGCTCGTGTCGTTCTACGCCGCGCAAATCGCCCGCGCCAAAGCCGAGGGCGTGCTCTTCTCACTCCATCTCAAAGCCACGATGATGAAGGTCTCCGACCCGATTCTTTTCGGTCACGCGGTCCGCGTGTTTTTCAAGGACCTGCTCGCCAAGCACGCCGCAACGATCACTGAACTCGGTGTCGATCTGAATAACGGCCTCGGCGACCTCGTGGAAAAAATCCAGCAGCTGCCCGCCGACCGCAAAGCCGTGATTGAGGCTGACATCCAGACCGCCTACGCCAACGGCCCGGCCCTCGCCATGGTCAATTCCGACCAAGGCATCACCAATCTGCACGTGCCCTCCGATGTCATCATCGACGCTTCGATGCCCGCGATGATTCGCGCTGGCGGCAAAATGTGGGACGCCGCGGGCAAGACGCAGGACACCCTCGCCGTCATTCCCGACAGCTCCTACGCCGGCGTTTACGACGCCGTCATCGAATTCTGCAAAAAACACGGCGCGCTCGACCCGCGCACCATGGGCTCGGTGCCCAACGTCGGCCTCATGGCCCAAGCCGCCGAAGAATATGGCTCACACAACAAGACTTTCGAGGCCGCCACCGATGGCAACATCCGTGTGACCGATGAAACCGGCAAAGTGCTGCTCGAGCACGCGGTCAAAGCCGGTGACGTTTGGCGCGCCTGCCAGACCAAGGACGCGCCGGTCCGCGACTGGGTTAAACTGGCCGTCAACCGCGCGCGCCTCTCGCGCACCCCCGCGATATTCTGGCTCGACCGCGCCCGCGCGCACGACGCGCAGCTCATCGCCAAGGTGGAAACCTATCTCAAGGACCACGACACCACTGGACTCGACCTGCGCATCCTCCCCCCCGCCGCCGCCTGCCAGTTCACCCTCGAACGCATCGTCAAGGGACAGGACACCATCAGCGTCACCGGCAACGTCCTGCGCGACTACCTCACCGACCTTTTCCCCATTCTCGAAGTCGGCACCTCCGCCAAGATGCTCTCGATCGTGCCGCTGATGAACGGTGGCGGCCTTTTTGAAACCGGCGCCGGCGGTTCCGCGCCGAAGCACGTTGAGCAATTCCTGCACGAGAACTACCTGCGCTGGGACAGCCTCGGCGAGTTCTTCGCCCTCGCCGCCTCGTTCGAACACCTCAGCCTCGTCACCGGCAATGCACAGGCGAAGGTCCTCGCCGAAACGCTCGACGCCGCCAACGGCGCGTTCCTCGAAAACGACAAGTCGCCCGGCCGCAAACTTGGCACCATCGACAACCGCGGCTCGCATTTCTACCTCGCGCTTTACTGGGCGCGCGCCCTCGCCGCCCAAACGGCCGACGCCGCGCTCGCCGCGATCTTCCGCCCCGTCGCCGAAAAGCTTGGCGCTGCTGAGAACACCATCGTGACCGAGCTGCTCGCCGCTCAAGGCAAACCCGCCGATGTCGGCGGTTATTATCAGCCGGACGATCACCTCGGTGACCAGGCCATGCGCCCCAGTACCACGCTCAACGCCATCATCGCGGCGCTCTGATCGCCCGGCGCAATCCATGCCTGAACTCACGGACATCAGTCGCCAGGTGGCGCGCATGCCGACGCGCGAAGAGTTTGACGAGGACGGATACTTGCAGCTCTACGCCGACATCGCCGCCGGGGTCGCCCAAGGCAACATCCTGTCCGGCTGGAGCCACTTTGTGGCCAGCGGTTTCGCCGAAGGGCGTCGCTGGATTTACGGCCACGACGCACTTAAGGGCGTCTCGCGGGAAATCGCGCCCGGCGACGAGATGTGCAAGGGCGACCTCGAACACTACTTCGGCGCGGGCGTCTCCGCGCTTCGCGCCGTCGAAGCCGCACTGATCGCCTCGGGCCGCCCGCGGGAGACCATCAGCCGTATCCTCGACCTGCCCTGCGGTCACGGCCGGGTGATGCGCTTCCTGCGCCGCGCCTTTCCCCACGCGGAACTGGTCGCCTGCGACTTGAACCGCGACGGGGTTGATTTCTGCGCCAAGACTTTTGGCGCGGTGCCTGAGTATTCGGAGACCGAGGTGGACCGCATTCCGCATCAAGGCGTCGTCGATCTAGTCTGGTGCGGCTCCTTGCTGACGCACCTGTCCGAGGTCAAATGCCGCGACTTCATGCGATTTTTCACCCGCGTGGTCGGTCATCGCGGCATCCTCGTGTTCACGATGCACGGTCGGTTCTGCGCGCGCGAATTCGCCCAGCGCGCCAATCGCCACGAGTTGACCGACGCCCAAGTGGCCACCCTACTCCACGACTACCAATCCGGTGGTTTTGGCTACGTGCCCTACGAAGCAACCCCTGAATACGGTTTCAGCCTCGCCAGCCCGGCCTTTGTCATTGACCAACTGATGGACTGCTCAACTTGGAAACTGCTACATTATCATGAAGCCGGCTGGGACCGGCGGCAGGATGTCATCGCCTTGCAAAAATGGGTGGGGGGAAACGCCGTTGGCCTCTGACGCGCGCACCCCGCTCGCCTTCCTGCGCCATGTGGCCTTGGCCGAGGCGGTGTCCTATCTGCTGCTGTTGGGCGTAGCCATGCCGCTCAAATATCTCGCGGGCCAGCCGCTCCCCGTGCGCATCGTCGGTATGATCCACGGGATTCTATTCGTCGCCCTCGCTCTGGCGCTTATTCAAGCCAAGCTTAAAGGACTTTCGGTCAAACGTTGTCTGACGGTTTTCGCGCTATCCTTTGTGCCCATCGTGCCATTCTTCTTCGACCGGCGCATCCGGCGGTGGGAGACATCAGGGGCGGGCAAATAGAACGCCGCCGGCCCTACCCCATGCCTGTCACCTCTCGCCGCTCCGCCCGTTTCACTGAATCACTCATTCGTGAAATGACGCGGGTGGCCCGGCAACACAACGCGATCAACCTTGCGCAAGGATTTCCCGACGGCGATCCACCGCCCGGTCTCGTGCAGGCGGCCAAGGATGCGATGGATGCGGGACGGCACCAATACGCCATCACCTGGGGCGCGCCGGAATTGCGCGAGGCGCTGGCGCGAAAGCTCAACCATTTCACCGGTCTGCCCGTCGATCCGCAAAGCGACCTCGTCGTCACTTGCGGCGCGACCGAAGCCATGATGGTCGCCATGATGACGGTGTGCGATCCCGGTGACCGCGTCGGATTGTTTTCGCCCTTCTATGAGAACTACAACGCCGACGCGATCCTGACCGGAGCCACGCCGGTGCATGTGCACTTGCATCCACCAGAGTATCGCTTTGATCCTGCGGAATTGCGCGCCGCTTTTGCGACAGGGTTGAAGGCGTTCATTCTGTGCAATCCGTCAAATCCATGCGGCCGCGTTTTCACGCGGGATGAGCTGCTCCAGATCGCCGCGCTCGCCGAGGAGTTCGACACCTTCGTCATCACCGACGAAGTTTATGAGCACATCGTGTTCGACGGCCGTGGACACGTTTACTTCGCCGCCCTGCCCGGCATGGCGCGACGCACCCTATCGTGCTCGTCGCTGTCGAAAACCTTTGCCATCACCGGCTGGCGCTTGGGTTACGTGCATGCGTCGGCCGACATCATCGCGCAAGCGCGCAAGATCCACGACTTCCTGACCGTCGGTGCCGCCGCACCATTGCAACACGCGGTCGTGACGGCGTTGAATTTCACGCCTGATTACTACGCCGCACTAGCCGCCGAATACGCCGCGCAACGCGACATCCTTTGCGGTTATCTCGATCAAACCGGCCTCCACTACACCCGGCCGGAAGGTGCCTATTTTGTGATGGTGGATGTGTCGCCACTAGGCTTTACGAACGACCTCGATTGCGCGCAGTGGATGGCGCGGCAGATCGGCGTCGCTCCCGTGCCGGGCTCCAGTTTTTTCCCATATCCCGAAAATCGCTATGTGCGCCTGAATTTCGCCAAGCGCCCGGCCACGCTGCACGCGGCGGGCGAGCGTCTACTGCGCCTGCGCGCTGGCCCGCAGATGGCACAGTGAGCGATCGTGCGCGCGCGACAGCGCCAGTAGGGCCACCGTCGCGCCGATCAACGCCAGCAGCATGTCGCTTTGCGTGTCCCAGTTATAGCCTTGGGTGCCCAGAAACGCATCGGCCTCCGCTCCGCCCAGCTCGGCGGCCCACCATTCAAGCAATTCATAGAATGCGCTGAAGGCCAGCGGCACACTGCCGCAGATAAAGCCGAGCCACCGGCTGGTCGGCCTCCACTCCGTCGTGCCCAGTGGTGACTTTCGCAGTAAGAGTTCCCGCGCTAGAATCGCGGGCATGAATCCCTGGAAGAAGTGGCCCAGCTTGTCGTAGTTGTTGCGCGTCCCGCCGGTCAGCTCGCGCAGCCATTCGCCCAGCGGCACTTCGGCATAGGTGTAATGTCCGCCCACCAACAAAACCACGCAGTGCGCCCAAATTAGCCCGAGCAGCAACGTGCTGAGCGGAAATTTCCCGCGATACCACCACAACAGGCCCAGCCCGGCCAACGCCGGGATTGACTCCAGCCACCACGTCACGCGGTCGTGGGGATTGATCCACGACCAGATTATCACCGGAGCGAGCCCCAGTGAGAACAGCGCGATCCGGTGATCTGATGGTTGGACGGTTTTGAAGACTTGGTTCACTCGATCTGCGTCCTGCCCATTCGCTCAAAGCGAAGCGCAGAATTTCGCAAGGCGTTCAACGCCCTTGGCCAAAATGGCGTCAGAGGTCGCGTAGCTGATGCGCATAAAACCCTGCGCGCCAAACGCCGAGCCATGCACGGCTGCGACCTTGTGCTCGGCGAGCAGGCGCTCGCAGAACTTGAGGTCGTCGATCCCGAAACTCGCAATGTTCGGAAACAGGTAAAACGCGCCCTGCGACAGCACGCAGCTCACGCCCGGGATTTTGTTGAGCGCGGTGTGCAGGAATTTGCGGCGACGATCAAAGGCGACGAGCATCTCGTCGAGCGCGGCTTGGGTTTTCTCCTTCTCGGTATAGGCGGCGAGCGCGCCCCATTGCGCGAAGGTCGTGGCGTTGGATGTCATCTGGCTTTGCAGCTCGCCGACCGCCTTGGCGATGGTCGCGGGTGCCACGATAGTGCCGAGACGCCAGCCGGTCATCGCAAACGTCTTGGCGAAACCCGAAACGATGATCGTGCGCTCGCGCGCCTCAGCCGAAAAGGAAGCTGGAGAAACATGCTTCACCCCGTCGTAGAGCAGATGCTCATATATCTCATCCGACATGATGTAGAGGTTGTGCTTCACCGCCACGGTCGTGAGCGCCTCTAGCTCGGCGAGGGTGTAAACCGCACCGGTCGGATTGGACGGGGAATTGAGGATAAGCAACTTGCTGCGCGGCGTGATCGCGGCCTCCAACATAGCCGGGGTGAGTTTGAAACCGGTCGCGTCGGTCGCCAGAATCTGCACCGGCGTGGCGCCGGCGAGTTTCACCATCTCGGGATAGCTCACCCAAAACGGCGCGGGGATGATAACTTCGTCGCCGGCTGAACAAGTGGCGAGAATCGTCAGGTAGCAGGAAAATTTGCCGCCGGGACTCACCACGACTTGCGCGGCCTGGGTCGGAATCTGGTAAAACTCGGTGTACTTTTGCGCGATGGCGTCGCGCAGCGGTGGAATGCCGGGCGTCGGGGCATACTTCGTCTTGCCGTCCCGCAGCGCCTTGATGGCGGCATCCTTGATGTGCGCCGGCGTGTCGAAGTCCGGTTCGCCGGCGGCGAAGCCGCATACGTCTTCGCCAGCGGCGATGAGGGATTTCGCCTTGGCGTCAACGGCCAGCGTCGGCGACGGCGCTATGTTCAATGCCCAAGTGGAAAGGGACGGCAGAGTGCTCATGAGTTGCGCGCGCACTAAAGGGCACGGAGGCGGCCCTTGGCAAGCTCACGCCCTGCCTGCGGGACAACGACACTCGGTCAGGATTTTTTCGCGCGGGCCGACTTGGCTTTGGGCTTGGCCGTCGGCAGGTCATCTATCGCCATGCGTAACAGCACTCCGACACTCACATCCTTGATCTTGGCGTAGCGTTTCAACGCCGCGCGCTGCTCCGCACCCAGCCGCACCGAGAGTTGCCGGTGCGGCGTGCGAGGCGGCTGGCAGCCGGCGAAATCAAAACGTTCCAGCGCGATACGGATCACCGCACTCGTGGTGTCGAGCCCCAACGATTGTCGGCAGGATTCGATCTTGGCCAGCAAATCGAGTGGCAAATCAAAGGTGACCGGAACAGCGTTGGAAGTGGAGCGCGAAGGCATGTTGCGACGGCGATGGAGCATTTACGCAGCCGAATGCCGCCACCCGGCGCAATCCTAAAAACATTTGTCGCTCTATGGCATTGACTCTCATTTCAGTTGCCTGATTTTCGGCCTGAGAACCCTCCCCTAAACTCATCCACTCATGGCGCGCGTTGTAATCGAAAACCTGGTCAAAACTTATCCTGAAAAAAACGGCCCCGGCGTCACCGCCGTCAAGGGCATCAACCTTCAGATTGAGGACCGGGAATTCATGGTCTTGGTTGGCCCCTCCGGGTGCGGCAAGTCCACCACCCTGCGCATGATCGCCGGGCTTGAGGACATCTCGGGCGGATCTATCTCCATAGACACCAAAGTCGTGAACAACGTCCTCCCTAAGGACCGCGACATCGCGATGGTTTTTCAAAACTACGCGCTCTACCCGCACATGTCGGTTTACGACAACATGGGGTTTGGCCTGAAGTTGCGGAAGTTCCCCAAGGCTGAGATCGACCAGCGCGTGCGTGAAGCCGCCGCGATGCTTGGACTGGAAACGTTGCTCGACCGCCGCCCCAAGGCTCTTTCCGGGGGCCAGCGGCAGCGCGTCGCGGTCGGCCGCGCCATCGTGCGCAAACCCAAGGTGTTCCTCTTCGACGAGCCGCTCTCCAATCTCGACGCCAAGATGCGCGTCTCCACGCGTGCCGAGATTTCCAAGCTTCACGCCCGGCTCGGGGCGACGATGATCTATGTAACCCATGATCAGGTCGAGGCCATGACGATGGGTGACCGCATCTGCGTGATGTAGGACGGTAACATCATGCAGGTGGCCCAGCCTCTCGAGCTCTACAACCACCCCGCCAACATGTTTGTCGCGGGCTTCATCGGTTCGCCGCCCATGAACTTCTTCAAGGGCCGACTCCAGCGCGCGAATAACCGCGTGGTCTTCGTGGAGACCAATACCCGCTCCACACCCATCAAGATCGAGCTCAATGACGACCTGGCCGCCAGGTGTTCCGCCTACATTGACAAGGAGGTCGTCTTCGGCATCCGCCCGGAGGACGCGCAAGACTCCCTGACGGTCGCCTCGCCCAACCCGGCCCACACCATCGAGGTCACCGTGGAGGTTTCCGAACCCATGGGTGCCGAAACCTACCTCTATCTCGATACGGGCGCCCATTCCTTCATCGCCCGTGTGCGTGCCTCGGACCGTTTCGATGTTGGCCAGAAGGTGCAGGTCACCCTCAAGATCGACAAAGCCCACCTGTTCGATCCGCAGACCGAAAAGGTGATCGCCTGATCGGCCCCACCTTAGCGCCCCAGCGATTCCGTCTGCTCCGGTGGCGCGATCAACCCCGCCAGTGAGCTCGGCTCAAACACGGCCGGAGACAAATCCAGACCAACCGCAGCGCGCAGGACTTGAAACCGGGTTTTGTCTCGCGTCTGTTCGTTGCGCAAATCGATCGCCTTGATCATCCACTGGTCTCCCACCTTCTTGAGATCGCGCAAAGTGAGCGATTTGTAGACTTCGCCCTGGGTATTGAGCAGTTCGCTCTGCACCATCGCGCGAAACTGGGTGTCTAGCTGCACCCGCACCGCTGCCAACCGGCCGCCCTCCGCCGGATCGCCCGCCGGTGGTTTCATCAAGAACGTGTGCGCCGCGCGGCCCAGCACCTTGCTGACACCTTCGAAAACGAAGTCCCGCCAGTAAAGGTAAGGCATCAGCAAATCAAACGGCGTCAGTTCCGAACCCTCCAGTAGCGGCGCGTATAGACTAGCCGCAGGCATGAGCTGCTCCGTGGATTCGCCCTGTCGCCCACTCCAGATTCGCGGCTCCGGACCGGACTGAATCAAAAGCCGCTGCACTTGGCCCCGGCCGTCCTCCAATTCGACACGCGAAATCGGCCCAGACTCATTGCGCCCCCCCCACAACCGACCGGCGTAAACCATCCGCTCACCGCGGCGTGGTAGCACTTGCAACTCAAATTGCAGATAGTAATCCCCGGCGACACCCAGATTGCGAAACTCCCCCAGAATCCTTTCGCCTTTGGCCTGATCTGGCGGCCCAAACTGCCCGAAATCCGACGGCACTCGCGTGGTCTTCGACGCCGGAGCGGCTGACGCTGGAATGGCGAGCCCGGCCAACCCGGCCAACAAAAACGCCCGCCAAAGTCGGGCGGGCGTAACTTTGCATTTCTGCAACACGGAAAGATTATTTGTCGCTGACCGGTTTGTCGGCTGGGGCGGGAGTTTCCGCCGCAGGCAGAGCCACGTTTTCCGTGGTGGTCGCGGGCACGGCTGGAGCTTGAATCGTGGGCAATGCCTCATCGGCGCCCGTGCTGTGATTGCGCTGGTAGAGGTGGCCGAGGTAGAGCACGAAGCTCAATACGAAAAACGCGATGGCCGCCTTGATGGTCGTGCCGCTCAGGACGTTTTGCGTGTCCGCGCCAAAAGCCGATTCGGTCATGCCGCCACCCAAGGCCGCGCCGGCCCCGCCGTCTTTGGCCTTCTGCATCAGCACCAGCAGCACCAAAAGCACAGAAACAACGATGAGAACAAAGGTAAGAATCCCGAGGAGAATACTCATGACAAAGGGTTACAGCATCAGGCGCGCCGCCGGTTTGTCAATGCAGGGCTTCGCTCTTGCGTCACAAACCCGTGGCAGCCTGGCCGTTGGGCAAGGTTCAAAGCGAAACCCCGATCTTTTCGAGCACGCGCTGCAAGTCGTCGTTGCCGTGATACTCGATCACGATGCGGCCTTTTTTCGGCGTATGGAGGACGGCGACGCGTGCGCCCAAGTGGGAGGTAAGCTTCTGTTCAATGCCGGCCACCGCCGCCGCGTCACGCCCGGCCTTCGTTGGAGTCCGCCGCGGCTTGGCAACAGAGGCTTTGCCCGCGTCTTGCACGAGTTTTTCCGTCGCGCGCACGCTCAGCCCTTCCTCGATGACCCGCCGGGCCAGCAGCGCGCGTTGGGCCGCGTCGCCGACTCCGAGCAGCACCTTGGCGTGGCCCACGCTGATCATGCCTTTGCCCAGATACCCTTGCGTCTCCGCATCGAGGGAGAGCAGCCGCAAGCTGTTGGCCACACTCGCCCGGCCACGGCCCACGCGGTCCGCCGCTGCATCTTGCGTCAGGTCAAAATCGCGGATCAGGCTCGCGTAACCATGCGCCTCTTCGATCGGGTTCAGACCTTCGCGCTGTAGATTCTCGATCAGGCCAAGAGCGGCCGATGACGCGTCACTCGCCTGCACCACACGCGCGGGGATGCTCTTCAGCTTCAGTTCCTGAAACGCGCGCCAGCGGCGTTCGCCGGCGATCAATTGAAATTTATCCCCCGTCTGTCGCACCACGATCGGTTGTAAGAGCCCCTCCGCGCGGATGCTCTCCACCAATTCGCGCAGTTGGTCCGGCAAAAACACTTTGCGCGCCTGAAACGGGCTCGGCTCGATCGCCACCACCGCCACTTCTTGATAGCCTGGCAGTCCGCTCGATGACGACGGCGCGGCGGGCTTGGGGGTGGTGTCCTTGAGGGTGGTCGGGGCGGGCGCGGCTTTGGCAATCAGGCTGCCTAGACCACGGCCCAAGCGGGATTTTGGGGCGGCGGACATGGTTATTTGGCGGAAGGAATGAACAGGGTCTGGCCGACCTGAAGGCGCGAGGGGTCGCCAATCTTATTGGCGTTGATGATATCTTGCGTCCGGGCGCCGGTTTTCTGCGCGATGGATGAAATCGTGTCGCCCTTCTGCACGGTGTAGCTGGTGCCCTCCTGCGAGTAATTATCTGAAAACGTGGTCTGCACCGTGGCGCGTTGCGCCACGCCCTTGGCCACGGACTCGACGGCGGCGTTGGTCTGTTTCGCCAGCGCGGTCAGCTTCTGGTTCACTTCTTTCATGATGTCGCCCTTCGATGCTTTCACGATGCGATTCAGGTCGGCGACGGCGTCATTAAGCTGCGCCACCGTGACGTAGGCTTGCGCGGCGTTCTCCGCCCCGCTGCGTAACGCGGCGTTTTCTCGCTCGAGCTGCTCGACCCGCATGGTCAGTTCGCCAACGCGCTGCACCAAGCCGCGCATGTCCTCGCGCAGGTTGGCCATTTCGTATTGAATCGAATTGCCCTGCCCGCGTGCAACCGCGGCCAGGAGTGTCATGGTCAGGAGAATGCGAATCCACATATGGGGCGGAGCTTGTCAAAATCGGGGTCGAAAACAAGACCTACGCTCGAAAAGGCGCACGCGACACCAAGGGAGGCATGGGAAACGAAACAAAACGGCTCCCAGGCGGGATGCCTGCCCCACGCAAAAACTCACCAGCAGGCAGCATTTTCCCACCGGGGCGCTGCAGACGCCTGATCCTCAACATACCGAGCCCGGTGCCAATCCTGAGCCCATCGGCATCGCAACCCAACACCATACCGGGCTCACCAGCCCCCTCGATCGCATCCGCCATCCCAAACTTTATCGTTTGTCCTTCCACGGTGCCGGAACACGCGGGCCACGGGAACAGACCGTTGATGCGCGCCGCGAGCTCACTCGCGGGTGCGGAAAAATCTAGTCCCCCGTCGGTTTTGACCAACCGCCGGCAAAACGTAGCCTCGGGCTGATTCTGCGCCTGAAACTCCAGCTTCCCTTCCGCCAGCAGCGGCAGGGATCGCGCCAGCAACGGCACACAGGCAGCGGCGAGCTTCGCCTCGATTTCCAAAGCCGTATCCGTGCGCTCAATCGGCACGCGCTCCAAATCGGCCACCGGTCCGGCATCCAACTCGCGCACGATGCGCATCAGGCTGACGCCGGTCTCGCATTCACCGGCGGCGACCGCCGTCTGTATCGGCGACGCGCCGCGATACTTCGGCAGCAGCGACGCATGTAGATTCAGAGTGCCCAGCCGCGGTGTATCGATGAATTCCTGCCGCAAAATATGACCGTAAGCCATGACGAGCGATACATCTGCCGCTAGCGCCACGAGCGTCTGTAGCGCCTCGGCCCGCAGTTTCTCCGGCTGGTGCACGGGAATGGCGCGCGCGAGCGCCCATTGCTTGATCGCGTTGGGGGTGATCTTTTGACCGCGGCCCACGGGCCGATCGGGCTGGGTGAAAACCGCGGCCACTTGTGCGAATCTAGCCCCCTCGCCCGTCAGCCAGTCTAGGAGCGGCAAAGCGATGGGATCAGATCCGAGAAATACCAGTTTCAATGCGGGCACCGCGCTGTTGAGCCACGAACGCCGGGCCACCGCAAGCTTGTCAGTCTTCCAAGGTGCCGCTGCGCTCCGCGTCCTCCGCCGCGCGCCACTTGGGCTTGGCCGCCAGCGTGTTCTTCGAGGTGTAAGGCGTGCCGGGCGTGTGCTTCTCCTTGCCCACGAGATCAAAATATACCGGACAGCCATCCAGACCGAACTCCTCGATCACACCCGCCTCCAAGTAGCGGCGGTAGCTTTCCGCCAACTTGTCCTCACGGTTGCAAAACACGCGGATGCGGAACGGCCGGTTGCCGGTCTGCGTGGCGTAGTAAACCCGGAAGCGCCGGCCACCCACCGCAGGCGGTGGCGTGTGCTCGGTCAGCGTGCCCAGCAGCTTGTTCAAGCGCGCTGTGGGCAATTTCTTGTCGAGCGTGCGATTGAGTTGAACTGCCGCGTTCATCATGCGGTCCACCTCATAGCCACTGACGGCGGACACGTAGATCAACGGCGCGCCAGGCGTGAAGAAGAGTCGGTCCAGCACCGCCTTCTCATATTTTTCGCGGTAGTCTCGCTCATCGGAAAACCCGCGGATGCCCTCGGGCCGCGCGAACGCCTGATGCACGAGATCCCATTTGTTGATCACCACGACAATGGGTTTCTTCTCCTTCACCGCCTCGCCCGCGATCGCCTTGTCCTGCTGGGTCACGCCCTCCACCGCGTCGAGCACGAGGAAAACCACATCGGCGCGTTGGATCGCGTCGAGTGAACGCAGGCGCGAGAAATACTCCACCGGCGCGGCCAGCTTGGTCGCAGCCTTGATGCCCGCGGTGTCGATCAGCCGGAATGGATAGTCGCGGCCGTTGCGGCCCTTGAAGAGAAAGGGCAGCTCCACCGCGTCGCGCGTGGTGCCGGGCACATCGCTCACAATCAGTCGGTCGCTTTGCAGCAACCGGTTGCTCAATGACGATTTGCCGACGTTGGGTCGGCCGATAAAACAGATGCACAGCGGAGCCTCCTCGTCACGCTCCGTCGCTTCGGTCCGCGCGGGGGACGGGCCCAATGCCTCGGCAATGGCTGTGCGCAGAGCCTCCTCGCCGCGGCCGTGCTCAGCCGATACCGCGATCGGCTCGCCCAATCCCAAACGATAAGCGTCGGCGATATCCACCTTTTCCTCGTCGAAATCCGCCTTGTTCACAACCAAGCGCACGGTGCGTTTACTCCGACGCAACTTCGCCGCGATGCGCTCATCCAGCGGGGTGACTCCGCTCAGGCCGTCGATGACAAACAAGATTAGC
>JADLBI010000108.1 GCA_020847775.1 Opitutaceae bacterium | reverse complement strand
GGCCGTGGAAGTCAGCGCGAGCGCGAAACTCAAAATTGAGAAACATGACAGAAGTTTCATCGGTTAAGTAGGCAACGCGTGGCGTGAAGATGCGCAATGATCACGATGGTATTTTCGACCGAGGATTGGTGAGAGGTAGCTCCAATGGGTTTTCACGGCCTAGGGCCAACGCATCCCAACCACGTTCGCGCAGGGTGGCGGCAAATTCACGCGCGAAACCGTGCACCGTCCAGATACTCTTGGGCTGAACGAGTTCGACCAATTTGAGCAGATCGGGGAAATCCGCGTGGTCGGAGAGCGGGAAGGCTGCGTCGCAGCGATAACGATATGTGGCAGCTGAATCCAGCGCCCAGCCAGAGATCAACGCGGTGCGGCGAGCCGGCAAGTGGCGTAGTAGGCCTTCGCCATGATGCGGCGGTGGGCAGATGACTACATGGCCGTTCGCCATATATGGATCAAATTCGCGAAAAGCCGGAAATCGATATCCACATTGCTCGTAAATCCGCGTGAGCCGCATCGCGGATGGGTGCAGCATGACTGGCGGCCCAACGGGATCTAGCGCCGCGAGGACCTCCTGGGTCTTGCCTAGTGAATAGCAGAACAGCACCGGCACACGGCCATCGGCCAGTGACTCGCGACAAAACCGGATGATCGCCGCGCGCGCTTCGTCTTCGGGCGGCATGACGTATTTCGGCAAGCCGAAGGTGGTTTCCATTATCAGAACATCGGCACGGGGTGGCGCGCAGGACTCCGCGGCCAGTCCTTGTCTCAGTTTGAAGTCCCCCGTGTAGAGCAGCGTGCCCGCCTCACTGCGAAGGTGCACCATACTGGAGCCGAGGATGTGACCGGCCGGGTGTAATGTGATCGTAGTGTCAAATGTCAGCGCCTCTTCTTGCCCGTAGGGCAGGATGTGAACCTCGCGGTGCCCGGACAGCCGACAGTGGAGCAATCGTGCAGTGGGTTCAGAGCAGATCGTTTCCTGATGCCGTCCGATGTGATCGGAATGTGCATGAGTGATGACGCCACGTGGCACGCCATGCGACGCATCCAGCCAGAGGCCGGATGCGGGCAGAAATAGCCCCTTACGCCACTGCACCTCCCAAGCGGTCATCACGATAGCGTCTCGACGGTAGTCGCGGATTCGTCGGCAAAATACTTGCGCCGTAATAGGCGCCAGAGTGTCACGAAGAACGCAGTAAGAGGAATGGCGAACAGCATGCCGAGAACGCCGTCAAAGGCCGTGCCCCAGAAAAATATTGCCACAATGATTGTCACCGGGTGAAGGCCGGTGCGGTCGCCCATGATTTTGGGTGTGAGATACCATCCCTCGACGGCCTGTACGACGATCTTGACGAGAAGGACCATGGCCACGAGCCGCCAGCCGCCCTCGGCTTGAAAGAATGCAAGGGGAAGTGTGACAACCAACCCGATGATGGTGCCAAGGTAAGGAATAATGTTTAAGATCCCCAAAGCTAGTCCTATGAAGAGGCCGAATTTCAAGCCGATGAAGGAGAAACCAATGGCGAGCATGGTGCCCATTATCAGGCCGATAAGCAATTGCCCGCGGAAAAACGACACGACGATCGAAAGGAATTCATCAACCAAAAAGACCACATCATCGCGCATGGATTTCCGGAGAAAGCCCAGATGCTCAGGCAAGTGCCGCGTCGGTGCGGTATGGGACATCAGGAAGAAAAACAAGTAGATTGGCACAATCGCGAGCTGAGCCGCGAAGGCGAACACGCCGAGCATACCGACACTAGCTGCCTTGAGCGAGGGCAGGGCTTGGGCGACGAGGACGTTGAATTCGCCAGTGAGGCTGGTGACAATCTGCCTTATAGTGGGATTCTCCATCTGTCGCTGCACGAGCGCAACCCACTCAGGGTAGGCTTTGGCGAGGTAGGTGTTCGCATTGTGCCACAAAGTCGGGGCATAAGCGATAAACTCGAGCACTTGATCAATCAAGGGCGGCACGAGCAACACCAGTAGACCGGTCATTCCGACCATAAACGCACCATAGAGTAGCACTACCGCCGTGATGCGGCGCAGCGCGAGTTGCCGCTCGGCGAGTTCGACAATTGGCCGCATGATCAGGGCGAGTACACCGGCCACGGCCAGTGGCCAAAGCACGCCGGAAAAATAGGCCGCCATGCGGCCCAGCGCCACAAAGGAAACCACGACTAAGGCAACAATGATGATCACTCCCGCGAAGGTGATGGCCGCACCGGCGACGCGGCGTTGGTTCGGGCTCAGGAACCGGGATACTTCTTCATCGGCCATGTGGGGATAACAGGCGCGCGGAGAAAATTGACGAGTCAATTATTGGACCCAGAGGTCATTGGAAAGGGCACTTGTGTCCGGCCGGTGTGGTGCCGGTAGAGCCAACGCGCCATCGCCGGGAGCAAAATAGTGGCCCCGAGCATGTTAACCAAAAACATGAAGGCGAGCAGCAGTCCGAGGTCGGCTTGGAACTTTAGCTCGGAGAAAAGCCAGGTGATTACACCAATGGCTAGAGTGAAACCGGTAAATAGCACCGCACTGCCGGTTTGGGTAAACGCATTGTAGAGTGCGTCCTCGAAGTAGGCCCCTCGGCGCAGCTCGGTGTCGAGCTTGGAAAAAATATAGATACCGTAATCCACCCCCACGCCGACGCCAAGGGCCACGACCGGCAGGGTCGCGGTTTTAAGACCGATTTCCAGCCACGCCATTACCGCGTAGGCCATGAACGAGACGATGGCGAGCGGTAGCACGATGCATAGCGTGGCGCGCACGGAGCGGAAGGTAATCAGGCACAACAGTATCACGCTACCAAAGACCCAGTAGAGAATCGGACGCTGGGCGGCGGCGACAACTTCGTTGGTCGCGGCCATGACGCCGACATTGCCGCTGGCGAGCAAGAGCTTTGCTTTGGGAGAGGGATGATCTTCTCGGAAACGTTTAACGGCATCGGTCACGCGCGTGATGGTCTCCGCCTTGTGGTCGGTGAGGAAAATCATCACTGGCAGGACGCTGCCGTTGCTGTTTAACAGGCCGGTGGCGGTTTCGACCGGCGAGACCGCCTGGGCCAGAGCCTGGGGATTGCGCGGCAGGATACGCCACTTGAGCGAGCCTTCATTGAAACCGGCGTTGATCACTTTGGCGGCACTACTGAGACTTATCACTGATTGCACGCCAGGGACCTGACGCATCGCACCCTCGAAGCGATCCATCAATGTCATGACATCGTAATCTACGCAGGCGTCGGGTCCTGCATCGACCAAAACCGAGATCATGTCCACACCGATGCTAAACTTGCTGGTTATGACGGCGCTATCTTGATTGTAGCGCGAGCTCTGGCGCAGTTCTGGCACGCCACTGTGCAGATCGCCGATTTTCACGTCGTCGGTCTTGAAGTAACCGTAGACACCGCCAGCTAACCATACGGCGATGATGATGACGGAGGTGCGGGGACGTGTCACACCGACGAGCCACTGCCACATGCGGTCAGCGGCGGCCACTTTAGCTTGTGGGTTGACCACGGCAAAGGGCGCGCTGGTCCAATCCGCCTTGGTGGCGTAATGGCCGGGGAGTTTCTGAAAAGAGAGTAGGATGGGTAATAGGAAAAGGTTGGTGATGATGATAACACCCACACCAAGGCTGGCGGTGATCGCCAGTTCTTGGATGATGGGGATTTTGATCACCAGCATGGTAATGAAGCCAAAGGTGTCCGTGATGAGGGCTACGCCGCCAGGCACGAGCATTTGCCGGAAAGCGGCCCGGGCGGAGCTTAGCGCATCGTGGCCGTTAAATAGCTCCATTCGGAAGGCGCGCACCATCTGGACAGCGTGACTCACCGCGATGGCGAAAACCAGAAACGGAACGAGAATAGAAAACGGATCCAGCCCGAAGCCGAAGAGATT
>JADLBI010000107.1 GCA_020847775.1 Opitutaceae bacterium | reverse complement strand
GGCATTGCCCTCGGCTGCGAACAGTTCAACAGTGATCGCGGCGTAAGCATCCGCACCCCATTGGCCACCCTACATGCATTCAATGGCTGGGCCGATCTGTTTTCCGCAACTCCAGCCAACGGACTCAAGGACACTTATCTCAAGGTCTCCGCCAATCTGCCCGGCACCATCAGTTTTCTCGGGTTCTACCACGAATTCGCCGCGACGCGTCTTGGTGTGGACTACGGCACTGAAGTGGATCTGCAGCTCACCCGCAAATTTGGCAGCCGCGTGACCGGTTTACTCAAGTACGCGAATTTTAAGCGCGACAACGCGGCTTTCCCCGACGTGGAAAAAATCTGGGCGCAAGTCGAATTCGCCTATTGATTTGATCGTCAGTGCCGCACCGCATATCCGCCGCGCCTCAATCGCGGCGGACCAGCGTGGCACCACCGTCCACGAGCAAAGTCGAGCCTGTGATGTAGGCCCCGTCTTCGCTGGCGAGAAACAAGAAACTGCCTGCGACCTCCTCGGCGGTGCTCATGCGCAACAATGGAGCCACACGGCTGGCCTGTCGGGCGAACCGCTTGTCTCGATCACAAATCCGCTTGGTCAAACCCGCGTAAACCATACCGGGAGCAACTATCGCGGCATTGATGCCATGCGGTGCCAGTTCTTGCGCGATGATTTTAGCGAGCATCTGTTGGCCGCCTTTGCTGGCACAGTAACCCGCGCCTTGCGGCCAAGGCATATCCTGCACCCAAGAGCCGGTGAAAAGAATCGTGCCACGACGGGCGCGGCCGCGACGCGGATTCTTCAGTAGGAGCCGCGCGCCGCGTTGAGCGGTCAGAAAGCTACCCGTCAGATTAACCTCCAGCACGCGCTTCCAAGCAGCCTCCGTCACTTCAACGAACGGCTGGTTCTCAACTGCGCCGGCATTGCAGATCACCGTGTCGAGTCGTCCAAGAAACTTTATCGCCGTGGCGAAGGCACGGTCCACCGATGACGACCGTGTGACGTCGCAGTGCGTGTAAGCCGTGTTTCGCGCGTCAAGCTTTCGCGCGAGTGCCCTACCCTGCGCCATCGGCAGCATATCGGCGAGCACTACGCGCGCGCCGGCTGCCAGAAAACGCCGCGCGACAGCCTGCCCGATGTCGCCACAGCCACCCGTGATGAATACCCCTGTATTGGTGATCCCGTTCATGAAAAATGTGCGTTGATTTTCGTCGCAACATCGCGGAAGCCGATGTCCTCGGCATAGATCTCCTTGAACTGATCGATGGCGGCATCAGCTTGCTGCTGTTCTTCGAAGCACCGGCCTAGTTCGTAGATTATTTCTTTCTTCAACTCATCCATCACAGTCATCTCCTGCTTGGCGGTTTGGAGTTGCGTGATCGCCAAGTCGGTCAAACGACGGGCGCGAAACCCGCGGGACAAGCCCAGCAAGGCGCGATGGCGCAGGCGCGGGTTGCGTTGCACTTGCTGGAAGTGCGCGATGGCCGCTTCCACTTGGCCGGCGGCTAGCAGTATTTCCGCAAGCCGTAAGCGTGCTTCCGCGTCGCCGGGGTGGCGCGTTACGGCTGCTTGGGCGTCGCCTAGCGGATCAATCGATGGCTGATCTATAGCACTGCTCGTTCGTGCGCTATCAGCGGTCGGTGCAGTAGATTGGGGCACCGCGGCCTTTTTCTCTCCTTCTGCAAGTTTTGCCCGGTAATTTCCCCCTGCCTCCCAGCGGCCTTCTCGGGTGGCGCGCGCGATCGACGCCTTACGCATCAAATCTTGCCCCGCGCCATCCACGGCATTGAGGGCGAGCACCGCATCGGCGACACGCAGCGCGGCCTCGGGATTCTGCGCGGCGAGCCAAGCCTCGCCTAGCGCAAGTAGATTATCCCGGTTATCCGGCTCTAGTTCTCGAATGGCCTCAAGTGCAAAGGCCGCGGTTTCCGGCCAATCGTGAGCCAGCGCGGCCTCCGCCAACAGGCGCAGGCCGGTGATGCTATAAGGATCCTTGGCTAGAATTTTGTCGGACTGCGCCAGTTGCGCCGCCGGAGATGTATCTCGACCACTCAATGTAAAAGGAAGCGAGGTAAGCCCCCCGATAGCCTTCCCTATCCAGCCTCCGGTTCGAGAAAACTTCTTCCGGCTGGCGGCACGATACAGCCGGCGGGCAGTCAAGCAGCCTGGCGCAGCCGTGAGCACTTCGGCACAGGCAGTCAGCGTGTATTCCAATTCCCCGCGTTCAAACGCCCGATGTGCGTTCTCCAGTAATTTCTGCTCGCGAGCGGCTAGAGATTTGGGCGGAAGATCCGGCATGATTCACTGGCAATGAATCGCCCATGCATTCGGCAGGCAATGCTACAGAACTGGCAAATCACACTGAGCGGCGGCCACCAATTCATCCAAACCATGCGAGGCCACATCAGCATCAGCGGCCTCGACCAATAAACGCAGCTTGGCCTCGGTACCGGAATAGCGCACCAACACGCGGCCGGAGCGGCCGAGTTCGCTTTCCAGTTTTTCGATCGCGGTGGTCAGCGCCAAACAATGCGCAAGGTCGCGCTTTTCGCGCACCCGCAGCGCCTTCGTGCACTGCGGGAACTTCCGCAACACGCGGCGTAATACCGAGAGCGGTTCAGCTTTGCGCAGCATCACATCCAAAACACGAAGCGCGGCGATCAAGCCGTCGCCGGTTGGCGAGAGGTCGGCGCAAACAATATGGCCACTCGATTCACCGCCGAGCCGGGCGCCACTATCTCTCATCATTTCGAGCACGTAGCGATCGCCAACATTGGCGCGCAACACGCGGCCACCCATCGCCCGCACCACATTATCCACACCAAGGTTACTTTGAATCGTGACGACCAAAGTATTTTGCGCGAGCGCACTGCGTTCAAGGGCATCTACCGCGAGTATAGTCAGAATCTCATCGCCATCAAGAATGGCGCCTTGCTCGTCGCACAACACGCAGCGGTCGCCATCGCCATCGTGCGCGATGCCCAGGCGAGCTCCGGCTTCGCGCACCTTGGCCGCCAGCTGCTCCGGATGCTCGCTGCCCACGCCATCGTTGATATTTTGGCCGTCGGGCTGATCCCCAATCGCAATCACCTCGGCACCTAATCCGCGCAAGACGATCGGTGTGGCCGCG
>JADLBI010000106.1 GCA_020847775.1 Opitutaceae bacterium | reverse complement strand
CGTCAACGCGCATGTGCCGCTCGAAATGCTCTTCGGCTACGTGACCGACATTCGTTCACTCTCCAAAGGCCGCGCGAGCGCCTCGATCACGCCCTCGCACTTCGAGCAGGTCCCGAGCTCACTCCTCGCCAAGATCGTCGACTCTTCCGTCAAGGCTCCCGCCCGCACTTAACCCGTTCTTTATTACGCCATGAAAGGCCAACGCATTCGCATCAAACTCCAAGGCTTCGACTACCGCGTCATCGATCAGTCAGCCCTAGAGATCGTAGAGACCGCCAAGCGCTCCGGCGCCCGCGTCTCTGGTCCCATCCCGCTGCCCACCCGCATCGAGAAGGTCACCGTCAACCGTTCGCCGCACGTGGACAAGAAATCCATGGAGCAGTTCGAGTCCCGCACGCACAAGCGCCTCATCGATATCATTGAACCGACCGCGCAAACCGTGGACGAGCTCAAGAAACTCAATCTGCCCTCGGGGGTCGATATCACGATCAACGTATAACATTTCAACTCCATAGTTAGACAGATGCCCAAGTGCGCCCGTCGCACCGCTGGAGCCCCTGACTAATGTAGGTCGTTAAACGGAAACCCTCCACCTACCACTTAGCCATATGATTACATCGCTTTTAGGTAAAAAACTCGGCATGACGCAGGTCTACGACGCCAACAACGTCCTGGTCCCCGTCACTGTTGTGGAAGCCGGCCCCTGCTCCGTGGTCCAAGTCAAGACCACCGCGTCCGACGGCTATAACGCCGTTCAGCTCGGCTTCTCGCAGCAGAAGGCCAAGAATGCCACGCGCGCCGAGACCAACCACGCCAAAAAGGCCGGCCTCGAATCCACGCCCCGCGTGCTCAGTGAAGTCCGCCTCGACGCTGCTCCCACCGCCAAGACCGGTGACGTTGTCACTGTCGGCATCTTCGCCGAAGGCCAGTTCGTGGATGTCATCGGCATCTCGAAAGGCAAAGGTTTCGCCGGTGTGGTGAAGCGTTTCCGCGTCAACGGCGGTCCCGCCTCTCACGGCTCGATGTTCCACCGTCGCATCGGTTCGATCGGCATGCGCCAGACCCCCGGCCGTTCGTGGAAAAATCAAAAGATGCCCGGCCACATGGGCTCGGTCCGCCGCACCGTGCAAAATTTGCAGGTCGTGAAGATCATCGGCGATAAGAATATCATTTTGGTCAAAGGCGCCATCCCGGGAGCCAACGGCGACGACATTATCGTTCGCACCGCCATCAAGGGCCAACCCAAACAAGCCTAACACGGATCAAGCACTGCCATGAAACTCACAGTTTACAGCTCCGACGGCAAAACCAGCAGTGAGAAGGAATTCTCCGGCCTGCCCGTCTTCGAAGGCGATAAAGGCCTGCAAGCAGTCAAGGAAGTGATCGTCGCCATCAACGCCAACCGGCGCCAAGGCACGCACTCGACCAAGAACCGCGGCGAAGTCAGCGGCGGCGGCAAGAAGCCGTGGCGCCAGAAAGGCACCGGCCGCGCCCGCGCCGGTTCCATCCGTTCGCCCCTCTGGGTCGGTGGCGGCGTGGTCTTCGGCCCGAAGCCCCGCGACTATTCCAAGAAGGTCAACGCCAAGGTGAAGGCTCTCGCTTTCAGCCGCGCCCTTTTCGACCGCGCTACCGCGGGTGAACTCGCGGTCATTGAGCAGTTCCGTTTGGAACAGCCCAAAACCAAGCTCATGAGCGCGGTGGTCAAGCGCATCGCCCCCAAAGGCAAGATTCTACTCGTGGATGCTCCGTTCTCCGCCGAAGCCGCCCGCGCGGCCCGCAACATCGAGCGCGTCTCGCTGCAGGAAGCCGCCGAATTGAACACCCTCGATCTCGCCCAATACGGCAAGATCATCGTTAGCACCAACGCTATCGAGGCCATCATCGCCCGTCTCAACGGAGGTAAGAACTAATGGACGCCAACCAAATTCTCAAATCCGTCCGCGTGACGGAAAAGGCGAGCAAGCAATCCGCTGAGCTCGGCCAATACACCTTTGAGGTGTCCTCCGGATCCACGAAGCACAACATCGCGGCCGCCGTCGAGCAGACCTTCAAAGTCACCGTCAAGCGCGTCAACATTCAGAACTACCGCGGCAAGAACAAGCGCAGCCGCACCGGTCGCCCGGTCAGCGGTTCTGATTTCAAGAAGGCCATCGTCACCCTCAAGGCCGGTGACAAGATCGAGCTCGTCTGAGCGCACCCAGGAGAACATCCGCATGCCACTCAAATCTTCCCGTCCCCTGACTCCCAGCCAGCGGTTCACCACGCTCAATCGCCAGATTGTGCTGGCGAAAAAGCGCCCGGAGCCCTCGCTCACTGAGTCGAAAACCAAGTCCGGAGGCCGCAACGTTTACGGCCGCATCACCACGCGCCGCCGTGGCGGTGGTCACAAACGCCTCTACCGCGTCATCGACTACCGTCGCGACATTCTCGACATCCCCGCCACCGTGCAGACGCTCGAGTATGATCCGAACCGTTCGGCCAACATCGCCCTCGTGGCCTACGCCAACGGCGAGAAGCGCTACATCATTGCACCCAACGGCCTGGAGGTCGGCGCCAAGATCGTGGCCTCCAACACGGCCGGGCACAACGACTTCATCGTCGGCAACAACTATCCACTGTCCGCGATTCCGCCTGCCACACGCATCCACGCCGTGGAGCTCGTGCCCGGCCGCGGCGCGCAGCTGGCCCGCTCCGCCGGCGCCGCGATTGAACTCGTCGCCGTTGAAAACGGCTTCGCCCAGCTGAAAATGCCCTCCGGCGAAATTCGTTTAGTCAACCCCCGCTGCCGCGCCACTATTGGCGAAGTCGGAAATCTCGATCACCAAAACCAATCGCTGGGCAAGGCTGGCCGCAAACGCTGGCTCGGCAAACGCCCGCGTGTTCGCGGTATTGTGATGAACCCGGTGGACCATCCGAACGGCGGCGGCAACGGCCTCTCGAAGAGCGGCGGCGGTCGTCAGCATCTCGTCTCCCCTTGGGGCCAACTTGCGAAGGGTTTCCCGACCCGTCGCCGGTCCAAGCCCTCCAACAGCATGATCATCGTCCACCACCACGGCCGCAAGCCGCGTGGTCGCAAATAACCTTTAGCGCACACCCACTATGGCACGTTCCATCAAAAAGGGCTTCTTCGTCGATTATCACCTGCTCGAAAAAATCGAGAAGGCGAGCAAGGCTGGCGCGCGCAAGCCGATCCAGACCTGGTCGCGCCGCTCGACCATCACTCCCGACTTCGTCGGCCACACGTTCAACGTCCACAACGGCAAGGCCTTTGTCGCCGTTTACGTCACCGAAAACATGGTCGGTCACAAGCTCGGCGAGTTCGCGCTGACCCGCATGTTCAAGGCGCACGGCGCCACCACCAAGAAGGTAATCTAAGTTTCACACCTATCAACCACCTGAAAGGGCAGGGTGCCAACCGCGCTACTGCCGCCTGCACAAGGAATCTCATCCACATGGAAGTACAATCACTCACCCGCAACGCGCACATGTCGCCCAAGAAGATGCGCGAAGTTGCGCGCACTATTCAGGGCCGCAAGGCGCCCGAGGCCGTCGAATACCTCGCGCTCATCCCGCGCAAGTCCGCGCAGCTGATCGGCAAGACGCTCAAGAGCGCCATCGCCAACGCCGAGAACAACAACAACCTCTCCGCGGACAGCCTGACCGTGAAGTCGGCGGTCATCGAAAACGGCCCCGTGCTCAAGCGCTTTAAGGCCGGTGCCCGAGGCACCGCGAAACCCCGCCGCAAGCCGATGGCGCACATCCGCATCGTCCTCACCGACGGCAACTCCAACTGATTCTCTCCATGGGCCAAAAAACCAATCCCGTAGGCTTCCGCCTCGCTGTCCGCCGCAACTGGCAGTCCCGCTGGTATGCCGGTAAGAAGGACTTCAGCAAGCTCCTCGTCGAGGATCAGATCATCCGTGAGAAACTCATGGAGAAGCTCAAGCAGGCGTCCGTACCGCGCATCTTCATCGAGCGCGCCTCGAACCGCGTCCGCGTCAAGATTTACACCGCCCGCCCCGGCATCGTCATCGGCCGCAAAGGGCAGGAGATCGAGAAAATCAAGGAGGAGCTCGCCAAGCTCACCGGCAAGGAAATCCTCCTCGACATTCAAGAGGTCAAGAAGCCCGAGATCGAGGCCCAGCTCGTGGCTGAGAACGTCGCGCTCCAACTTGAGCGCCGCATCGCCTTCCGCCGCGCCATGAAGAAGGCCGTGGAAATGGCCATGACGCTCGGCGCCGAAGGTATCCGCATCCAGTGCTCCGGCCGTCTCGGGGGCGCAGACATCGCCCGCCGCGAATGGCAACGCAAAGGCCGCGTCCCGCTGCACACCCTGCGTGAAAATATCGACTACGGATTCTCCGAGGCGCAGACCGTTTACGGCAAGATCGGCATCAAGTGCTGGATCTGCAAAAAGGAGTCCGACAACAACTGATCCCTCGTCGGATCCATCCCAATAGGAGACAGCACTCATGGCTCTCGCACCTTCCCGCACCAAATATCGCAAGTCCCAGAAAGGCGCCCGCGCCGGCAATGCCAAGCGCGGCAATACGCTCGCCTTTGGCGAGTTTGGCCTTCAATCCCTCACCCGCGGCCCCATGACCGGCCGCCAGATCGAGGCCGCGCGCGTGACGATCACCAGGCACCTCAAGCGCAAGGGCAAACTCTGGATTCGCGTTTTCCCACACAAGCCGATCACCAAGAAGCCCGCCGAGGTCCGCATGGGTCAAGGCAAAGGCTCGGTCGAGTATTACGTCGCCGTCATCAAGCCCGGCGCGGTGCTCTTTGAACTCTCCGGCGTGCCCGCCACCGTGGCGAAGGAGGCCTTCCGCCTAGCCGACGCCAAACTGCCCTTCCACTGCCGCTTCATCACCCGCTAAAGCGCCACCGCGTCCACCGCCATGACTTCCAAAGAAATCCGCGAACTCTCGCCAACCGAGATCAACTCCAAGCTCCGCGAACTGCGCGAGCAACTCCTCCAGCTGCGCCTGCGCAAGCAGACCGGCCAAGTCGAGAAAACCCACGAGCTGCGTGCCATCCGCAAGGACATCGCCCGGCTGGGGACCATCCTCAATCAAAAGAACCGTCAGGCCGCCTGAGCCGCATCCCGCCATGTCACACCACGTCCGTCACAACAGTCGCAAGACCATCATCGGCTTCGTCACGAGCCGCTCCGGCGACAAGTCCATCAAGGTCACCATCCCTTACAAGACGCCGCACCCGCTTTACCACAAAGTCGTGAACCGCCAGACCGTCGTGCACGCGCATGACGAGAAGAACGAGACCCACGTCGGCGACAAAGTTGAGGTCATGGAAACCCGCCCGCTCAGCCGCCTCAAGCGCTGGCGCGTCGTATCCGTGATCGAACGCGCCGTCGGCTCGCAAGAGCTCGCGGTGTCGGAAAACGAGGTCGCGGCCAGCGTGCCCACCAAGTCCACCAAGGAATAACCAGCGGTCGCCCAATCCACAACTTAACGAATACGGAGGTCTGCCATGATCCAACTGCGTTCCACCATTACTATCGCCGACAACACCGGCGCCCGCAAAGCCCAGATGATCCGCAAAGTCGGTCAAATCACCGACGGTGCGGGCATCGGCGACATCATCACCATTAACATTCGCGAAAGTGCGACCGACGCCACGGTCAAGAAGGGCGAGGTAGCCAAGGCCGTCGTCGTCCGCACCAAGGCTCCGGTCCGTCGCGCCGATGGCAGCTACCTGCGCTTCGACAGCAACGCCGTGGTTATCATCGATGCCACCAATAATCCCAAGGGCACCCGCATCTTCGGCCCCGTCGCGCGCGAACTTCGTGCGAAGAACTTCATGAAGATCATCTCGCTCGCGCCGGAGGTTCTCTAACATGGCTAAAACGCACATCAAACGCGGCGACCAAGTCGTCGTCATCGCCGGTTCGCACAAGGGCAAGGAAGGCAAAGTCCTTGAGCTACTGTCCGCCAAAGGTCGGGCCCGCGTCGAAGGCGTGGCCATGGTCAAGCGCCACCTCAAGAAGTCGCAAGAGAACCCGCAAGGTAGCATCACCGAGCGCGAAGGTTCCATCCACGCCTCCAACCTCATGCTCAAAACGGTATTCGATGCGAGCAAACGCGCCAAGCCCGCCAAGGCCTGAACCAACTGCGCGCTTGCCAAAGGCTCCGTCAATCTGCGTTATTCGACACTTTTCTTCCTAAAACCACTCATCTTGCCGCCGGGTCGGAAATCCGGTGGCCCCTATCATGAGCACATCTCCCGCACTTAAAACCATTTACACCGAGCAGGTAGTCCCCGAGCTCATCAAGAGCCGTGGCTACACGAACAAGCACGAGGTGCCTAATCTCACCAAGATCGTCGTGAATACCGGCATAGATGCCGATGCCGACAAGAACCAGATCGCCGACGTGCAGCGCGACCTCGGCCTGATCGCCGGTCAGAAAGCCGTCCTCACGAAATCGCGCAAAGCCATCTCGAACTTCAAGCTGCGCCAAGGTCAAGTTGTGGGCTGCTGCGTCACGCTGCGCGGCAACGCCATGTGGGAGTTCCTCTACCGCGTCATCGCGGTCGCCCTCCCAACCATCCGAGACTTTCGCGGCATCCCCTCCAAGCTGGACGGCAACGGCAACTACAACCTCGGCATCACTGACTTCACCATCTTCCCGGAAATCACCGTGGAAAATGTCAAGAAGACCATGGGTCTCGACATCACCATCGTCACCACGGCCCAGACCGACGATGAAGGCCGCGAACTCCTCCGCCTCCTCGGCATGCCATTCCGCCGCACCGAAAAAGCCACCAGCGCCGCTTAACATTTCCCGACCATGCCGAAAACATCTGCCATCGAACGCAACAAGAAGCGCGTCCGTCTTGTTGAGAAACACAAGGCCAAGCGGGCTGAATTGAAGGCCATTTTGGCCAACCCCGAATCCACCGACGCCGATTTCTTTGCCGCGCAAAAGAAGCTGGCCAAGCTGCCGCGCAACTCGTCCGCCGTGCGACTCAAGAACCGCTGCAAGCTCAGCGGGCGTCCGCGCGCCTACATCCGCAAATACGGCGTGTCCCGTATCCAGTTCCGCGAGCTAGCCCTTGCCGGCAAAATCCCCGGCGTCACCAAATCCTCCTGGTAAATCAATTTTGACCAGCGGGGGTTAATGCGCTTCGGCGCATCGGATATGACCCGCCGGTCTCCAAACCAACATCCAATATGAACGATCCCATCAGTGACTTCCTGACCCGTCTGCGCAATGCGTCGCGGGCCCGGCTCGACGAATGCGTCGCGCCACACTCCACGCTCAAAGAGAGCATCGCCAGCATCCTCAAGGGTGACGGCTACATCACCGACTTCACCGTCGGCACCGATGAGCGCGGCCACAAAAACCTCGTCGTGAAGATGAAGTATGTGGGCGGCTCTCCCGTCATCACCGAACTGCAGCGCGTGTCCAAGCCCGGCCGCCGCCTCTACTACCGCTACACCGAGATCCCGCGCGTTTTGAACGGCCTCGGCATCTCCATCCTTTCCACCCCCAAGGGCCTGATGAAGGACCAAGACTGCCGCCGCAACAAGGCGGGTGGCGAGCTCATCTGCAAAATCTGGTAAGGAGCACACCCACCATGAGTCGCATCGGTAAACAACCCGTCCGCATTCCCGCCAAGGTCAAGGTCGATATCAAAGGCCAGACCGTGAACATCGAGGGTCCGAAAGGAAAACTCTCAAAGACCTTTGATGCCGTCGTCGCCATCAAGAGCGCCGAGGAGAAAATCACCGTCTCGCCCGTCGTGGAGAGCCGTTTCGCGCGCGCCATGTATGGCACCACACGCTCCGTCATCGCTGGCATGGTCAAGGGCGTTAGCGAAGGCTACGTCAAGGAGCTTGAAATCCAAGGTGTCGGCTTCCGCGCCAATCTGAAGGGGAAGCAACTCGACCTCGCGCTTGGCTACTCGCACCCGATTTTGATGGACATCCCCGACGGCGTTAAAATCACCGTCACCGACCAGACTAAGGTCAAGGTCGAGGGCCCGGACAAGCAGCTAGTGGGTGCCGTCACCGCGGAAATCCGCAGCTATTATCCGCCCGAGCCCTACAAGGGCAAAGGCGTCCGCATCGTTGGCGAGCGCGTTCGCCGCAAGGAAGGCAAGACCGTCGCCTAAATCTAACCGCCACCCATATTTTCAAGGGGCCACCCATGAACACTGTTTACAAAGCCAAACTCCTCCAGAAGCGCCGCTGGCGCATTCGCAAGAAGATCACCGGCACCGCCGCCCGCCCGCGCCTCTGCGTCAAAGTCAGCGCCAAGCATATCTATGCCCAGGCGGTGGACGACGCCAGCGGCGTGACGCTCGCGTTCCTCTCCTCGCTCGACGCCGGCCTGCGCCAGAAGAAGCTTGCCGCCAATATCGCGGGAGCAAAGGAGCTCGGCTCCGCGTTTGCCGCCAAGGCCAAAGCAGTCGGCATCACCGTGGTCGTTTTCGACCGCAGCGGCGCCCGCTACCACGGTAAAGTCAAACAATTCGCCGAAGCCGCCCGTGAAGGCGGTCTTCAATTCTAAGCCTCGCCCATGAGCACCGACACCGAAAACAATCCCGCCAAACCCGTGACCACCGAAGCCGCGCCGCCGTCCCGT
>JADLBI010000105.1 GCA_020847775.1 Opitutaceae bacterium | reverse complement strand
GTAGTTGGCGGCCTTGATCGAGAGGCCGAGGCGGCGCTCGTCGCGGTCGATCTTGATAACGCGCGCACTGACCTGTTGGCCGGGCTTGAGCACGTCCTTCACCTTCTCGATGCGTTCCTCGCTGATTTGCGAGATGTGCACAAGACCGTCGATGCCGTCCTTCAAGTCCACAAAGGCGCCGAAGGAGGTCAGCTTGGTGACGGTGCCGACGACAACGTCGCCGATCTTGAAGTGCGAATCGATGTCGGCCCACGGATCGTCGGTCAGCTGTTTCATGCCGAGGCTGATGCGCTGCTGCTGGGGATCCACGTCGAGCACGGTGGCCTCGACCTCGTCGCCCTTCTTGAGGACTTCGGAGGGATGATTGACCTTGCGGGTCCAGCTCATGTCGGAGACGTGCACCATGCCGTCGATACCTTCCTCGAGCTCGATGAAGGCGCCATAGGTGGTCATGTTGCGCACCTTGCCGCTGACGCGGGCACCGATCGGGTAGTTGTGGCGGACCATGTCCCACGGGTTCGGCTCGAGCTGACGCAGGCCGAGCGAGATTTTCTGCTCGTCCTTCTGGATGCCGAGCACCACGGCCTCAACCTCGTCGCCCACCTTGAGCAACTCGGAGGGCTTGCTGATGCGTTTGGTCCATGACATCTCGGTAATGTGCACGAGGCCTTCAACCCCGGGCTCGATTTCGATGAACGCGCCATAGGGCACGAGGTTGACGACCTTGCCGGCGACCTTGGCACCGACGGGGAATTTGCGGTCGATCTCGTCCCAAGGATTCTTGGTGGTCTGCTTGAGGCCGAGCGAAACACGCTCTTTTTCGCGGTTGATCTCGATGATCTGAACTTGGATTTCCTCACCCTGCTTGAGCAGTTCGGAAGGATGCGAGATGCGGCCCCACGACATGTCGGTGATATGCAGCAGGCCGTCCATACCGTCGAGGTCTATGAACGCGCCGAAATCGGTGATGTTCTTGACGATGCCCTTGCGGATTTGACCGGGTTCAATGCTGTCGAGCAATGCGCGGCGCTTTTCGGTGCGCTGCTCTTCGATGAGCTCGCGGCGGGAAAGCACGATGTTCTTCCGCTCCAGATTGATCTTGAGAACCTTGAAATCGTAGGTCTGACCGACGTATTGGTCGAGGTTCTTGGGCGGCTGCACATCGATATGCGAAGCCGGCATGAACGCGTCTACGCCGATGGAGATGATGAGGCCGCCCTTGACCTTGGCTTTCACGCGGCCGGTGGCCACGGAACCTTCAGGGAACTTGGTCAGGATGTTGTCCCAGTTTTTCTTCTGTTCGGCCTGGTCGAAGGAGATGACGGGGTTGCCGTTCTTGTCCTCGAGCTTTTCCAGCAACACCTCGATGGTGGAGCCGATTTGGAGTTCGCCGATATCGAGGAACTCATGGGCCGGGACGAGGCCTTCGGATTTGCCGCCAATGTCCACAACGACTTCGTTCTGGCGGATTTCGGTGATGGTGCCCGGGACAATCGCGCCTTCCTTAAGCTTGTCGAAGGACGACTGCGCGAGCAGTTCTTGCATTACTGAACTCATATGCGTTGACCGCCCTTTCGAACCCTCGCTCCTCGGGCCCGGCTTGGCGGGATGGCCCCGTGAACGGGACCGATTGGTTGATTGTTTGACTGACGAGTTGGCCGACGGGAGCGCCGCGACAACGTCGGCTGAAACAACTAAAGGTCGCGAATGGTCAGAATCGCGGTTTTCTCGCACCCTCCGCAAGCGGAAAGTTAGTTGTTTTCGGGGAGCCCCAAGACTTTGGCGGTCTCGCGAAACAGCACCTCATACAAAGGACTGGCCCGTAACGGGCTGCGGATGCCGTAGCCTCCGGATTGCGTGAAGCGGTCCTCGACGATCTCGATCATCCAAACTCGCATTTCGGTGCCGCCTTCCAAGGTCGAGTCTAGCGCTACTCTGACTTCGATCTGACTGGAACTGCGTAACGTCGCGTCCGCCCGCACGCCATTGACCGCGTCAATCCGGCCGCTCGATTCACTGGCCCGGGTGATTTTGAAACCCATCTTTTGCAGGGCTTGGCGAGCGGAAGTATAGACCGAATTGAGGGGAGATTCAAAGTTGTGCAACGCGGGCTCAGCCGGGCGAAAACGTTCACCCAGCCCGCCCATGCTTTCACACCCCGCCAAGCATAGCCACAAGCCGCTCAACAGTAAGCTCCAAAGGGGGTTCATCTATTTCGGCAGTCAGGCCGGTTGCTGCTGCGAGATGCAGTGCAGCGTCCCGAGTCCCCAAATCAGGTGGTAACAATCAATGCCGATGATCTCCCGATCCGGAAAGCAGCCTGCGATGATCCTCCGCGCCTCGGCATCGCGCTTCGGTTGGCGAAATTGCGGCACCAGCACGGCGCCATTGATGATTAGAAAATTCGCGTAGCTGGCCGGCACCTGCTGGCCTTGGAAACCAAACGGCTTGGGCATCGGCAGCGTCACGATGTCAAACGGCTTGCCCGTCAGGGTGCGAAACGCGCGCAACCGTTCCAGGTTTTCCGCGAGAATCTTGTGGTTCGGATCGCGTTTGTTCGTTTCGACGCAGGTGATGAAACCGTCGGCCTTGAAAAATCGCGTGATATCGTCGATGTGGCCGTCGGTGTCGTCGCCGATGATCCCGTCGCCCTCCCACAGGATTTTGCGCACACCGAGCCAGTCCTTCAGCGTCTGCTCGATCTGCGCCTTCGTCAGGTGCGGGTTGCGGTTCTTGTTCAACAGGCACTGCTCGCTCGTCAGCAGCAGCCCGCGGCCGTTGACCTCGATCGAGCCGCCTTCCAGCACCATGTCGTTTTCAAAGCGGCGCAGCTTGAGCTTATTCGCGATGCTCGGCGGAATCTCGTTGTCGAGATCGTAGGGCGGATATTTCCCACCCCAGGCATTGTGCACCCAATCGGTCAGCGCCACTTCGCCGGTCTGGCGGTGCTTGACGAAAATCGGACCGTGGTCCCGACACCACGCGTCATTGGTCGGGTGATCGTAAAACACCACCTTCGCCATGTCCGCGCCCGCCTGGGCGCAAAGCCGCCGCGCGCGCGGTTGCAGCTTCGCGGCGCAGTTGATCCGCACTTCCTGAAACCGGCTGATCTGTTTGACGATCCCGGCAAACACATACGGTACCGGGCGAAACTGCCTCGGCCATGATTTTCGGTTGTGCGGCCATGACAGCCAGGTCGCGACCTGCGGCTCCCATTCGGCCGGCATGCGGAAGCCCAAGGCCGCCGGGGTCTGATTTTTAGTTTTGGGTGCTTTGGCTTGAGTCATGAGGTAGGGCGCGACCGCTGGGCGCGCCATGGGTTTGTCGCGGACGGCCCGGTGGTCCGTCCCTACCGTTAATCGCGGAAACGCTTCGTCAAATCGCCGTAGGCGTCGATACGGCGATCGCGCAAGAACGGCCAGTGCGTGCGCGTCACGTCCACCGTGTCGAGCTCGATCGTGTGCAGCAGAATCTCCTCCCGGTCCACGCTGGCCTTCGCCAGAATCTGACCGCTCGTGCCCGCGATAAAACTCTGCCCCCAGAACTCGATGCCGTCGCCACCGATCGGGGTCTCGCGGCCAATACGATTGACCGCGGCGACATAGCAACCGTTCGCCACGGCATGGCTGCGCTGAATCGTTTCCCAAGCGCCGTGCTGGTTGACCCCGTATTCCGCCTTCTCCGATGGATGCCAACCGATGGCGGTCGGATAAAATAGGATCTCCGCGCCTTGCATCGCGGTGAGGCGCGCGCCCTCCGGATACCATTGATCCCAGCAGACGAGCACGCCGATCTTGCCGAACTTGGTTTGCCACGCCTTGAAGCCCGTGTCACCCGGCGTAAAGTAAAACTTCTCGTAGTAGAGCGGATCGTCCGGGATGTGCATCTTGCGATAGATCCCGAGCAGCGAACCGTCCGCGTCGATGATCACCGCGGTGTTGTGGTAAAGCCCCGCCGCGCGTTTCTCAAACAGCGACGCAATGATCACCACGCCGTATTTCTTGGCCAACTTCTGAAACGCCTGCGTGCTCGGCCCGGGAATGCTCTCGGCCAGCTTGAAGTTCGCATGGTCTTCGTTCTGGCAGAAATACTGCGAGCGGAAGAGTTCCTGGGTGCAGATGATCTGCGCGCCTTGCTTCGCGGCCTTTTCAGCCAGTGCGAGGGTCTTTTTGAGATTGGGCGCCGGCGCGGCGACGCAAGCATGCTGAAGCAGTCCGAGTGTTACCTTCATGACGATGGGTTTCAGTAAACGACTTTGTTGAGCGGATATTCCACAATCCCCTCGGCCCCGAGCGACTTCAACTGCGGGATGATTTCGCGCACCACCCGCTCATCGATGATGGTTTCAAGCGCCACCCAATCCGGATTGCTCAAGGGCGAGATGGTGGGATTGCGCAGCGATGGGATGGTATTGCTTACCTTGTCCACCGACGCCTTTTGGATGTTGAGTTTCAAGCCGACTTTCGACTCCGCTTCGAGCGCCGCGCGCAACAACAGCGCGATCGTTTCGATCTTTTTGCGCTTCTCCGGGTTCGCCCAACTGTCCTTGTTGGCGATGAGCTTCGTGTTCGTCTCCAGCAACGTGTCGATGATGCGGAGCTTGTTCGCGCGGATGGAGTTTCCTGTTTCGGTGATATCGACAATCGCATCCACCAGATCGGGCACCTTGACCTCGGTCGCACCCCACGAGAACTCGACCTCGACGTCGATGTTTCGCTCCGCGAAATACCGTTTCACCGTGCCCACCATTTCGGTCGCGACGCGTTTGCCGGCCAATTGCTCGGGCTTGGTGATGGCGGAAGCCTCCGGCACACACAGCACCCAGCGCGATTTCTGCGACGAGGCGCGGCTGTAGATCAGGTCGCACACCTCGACGACGTCGGACCCGTTTTCCTTGATCCAGTCATGTCCGGTGAGGCCGCAATCAAAGAAGCCATGCTCGACATAGCGGCTGACTTCCTGCGCTCGCACAAAGCGGCCATCGAGCTCGGGGTCGTCGATGGAAGGCTTGTAGGAACGCGAGCTCGTGTTGATACGCCACCCGGCTTTTTGAAACAGGGTTTTCGTGGCTTCCTCGAGACTGCCTTTGGGCAACCCGAGCATCAGGATGGGCTTGCGATCGGACACGGCGCCAAAGCACACGTGGCCCGCCGCGCGTTCAAGGAAATTCGCGACCCGCCGTGTCCGGATCCCAACTAGGTTTTGACAAGCCCGGCCCCGGGCCTAGTCGTAGCGTGTTGACCGCACAGCCTTCGCCCATGCGCACCGTTGCCAAACCGCTCATCCTGGTCGTCGAGGACGAGGCCGAACTCGCCAATCTCATCACCCTGCATTTGGAAGAGGCGGGCATGCTGACCCAAGTCTGCCACCGCGCCGCACACGCGCTCAAATATCTCCAGCGCAACTTCGCCAACTTGATGTTGCTCGACATCGGTCTGCCCGATCAAACCGGCTTCGCCCTCCTCGATGAGTTGACTGAGCACGATATCGCGCTCCCCACGATTTTCCTGACCGGCAACGATCAGGAGGCGAGCAAGGTTCGCGCGCTCAACATGGGCGGGGACGACTATATCACCAAGCCCTTCAGCTTCCCCGAGCTTATCGCCCGCATCCACGCCGTGCTGCGCCGCGCCGAGATCACCCACGATCTCAACGTCACCAAAAACGTCCGCGTCACCGACGAGCCCTTCGCGTTTTGCGGCGCCAGCATCAACCCCGAACGGATAGAAATCAGTTTCCCCGGCGATGTGGCCGAAAAAAT
>JADLBI010000104.1 GCA_020847775.1 Opitutaceae bacterium | reverse complement strand
CCGTCGTGCCAGTCGAGCGCGAGGATGCGCGCGCCTTGCCAAACGGTGGTTCGTGCGGTGAAACCGGCGCGGACCGGGGCGTGTGCCATGGCGGCGGCGAGGTCCGGGCGCGGCAGACCGGATATGCCCAGAAAAACCGCACCATCAATCCGCGCGCGGAGGTCGAGGCAGGATTGCCCCGGGGCGGGCACGAGCCAGCCGGAAACGACCAGTTGCGCCGAAGTCGGCCGCCAGTCGGCGGGAGCATCCAGATGGAAACGAAAAGCGGGCGCGTCGGGCATGAAGCGGACAATCTAGCGGCTGGGGACGGGACGCTGTAAAGGCTGTTTCAAGTGGTGCGGGTGGCGAAAAATCGGGTTGGCAGCGGGTTGGTGGAGCATTGGCTTTGAGGGATGGATGCAAAGGCAACGACGAGAGGCGCGCGCCGATGGGAGCGAATCGCGGCGGTGGCGTGGTTTGTCGCATGCGCCGGATTCAGCTTATGGGGCATGACGCGCGGGTTTGGCGAAAAGGCGCTGCGCGGGGTCGAGTTTCGGCAGGCGCAAACGGCGCTCACGACTTACTGGGTGCAGCAGGAAAACGATTTCGCGTTGGCGTATCCCACGCCGGTGCTGGGCAAGCCGTGGAGTGCGCCGATGGAGTTTCCGCTCTATCAATGGACGGTGGCGGGGGTGAGCGATCTGACGCATTTGAGCCTGCCCAAGGCGGGTCGGGCGGTGAGCATGGCGTGCTTTTGGCTGACGCTGCCGGCGATGTTTTTGCTATTGGCGCGGTGGGGCGTGGCACCGGTGTGGCGTTGGCCGGTGCTCGCGGTGATCGTGACTTTGCCGTTCCACATTTTTTACGCGCGGGCGTTCCTGATTGAAACGATGGCGCTGATGTTTGCGGTGTGGTTTTGGGTGGGGTTTGAACGCGGGGTGGCGTCGCGCAACCGGTGGTGGCTTGCCGTCGCGGTGGTCGCGGGCACCGGCGCGGGGCTGGTGAAGGTGACGACTTTCATGGTGTATTTGCTACCGGCGGGAATTTGGGCGCTGCGCCGTCTGTGGGCGGGACGCGGCGGGGCATGGAAGGGCGATCTAGGCTGGATGGCCGCAGCGGTCGCTCTGCCATTTGCGGCGACTTATGGCTGGGTGCGCTATGCGGATGCGGTGAAGGCGGAGAACCCCCTGGCCCATTTTCTCCGCTCGGGCGAGCTGACGTATTTTAATTTCGGCGACATGGCCATGCGGTTGCACGGCGAGGTGTGGGCGCAGCAATGGGCCCAAGTGGCGGAGCGCGTGGCCTGGCTGCCGGCCACGGGGTTGGCGTTGGTGGCGTTGCTGTTTTCCGGCGGGCGCCAGCTACGCGCGGTGGCGGGCTGCCTGTTGGCCTTTGCGGCCGCGCTGGTGCTATTCCCGCTGCTCTACGCCCTGCACGAATATTATTTCATGGCCAACGCGCTGCTGCTGGTGCTCGCGATGGGGCTGGCGCTGGCAGGTTGGTTGGCGAGCGGGCGGTGGCGGGCGGCGGCGTGGGCGCTGGTTTTGGGTTTGCCGGTGCTGCAAGGTCTCGGCTTCGCGGAGCGGTTTTTGCCCATCCAAGAGGAAGCGGCCCCGGACGGCAACGGCATGACCGACGCGTTGCGCAACGTGACCCAGCCGGACGAGGTGCTGGTGATCGCTGGGCAAGACTGGAACTCGATGACGGCGTATTACGCGCGGAGGAAAGCGTTGATGTTGCGGGAAAGCGTCATGCGCGACTCGGCCCAAGTCACGGCGGCCTTGCAGCGCTTGCAAGGTGAGCGATTGGGGGCGCTGGTGATCGCCGGCCAGCCGGATGGTGAACAATGGCTGATCGATGAAGCGTCGCGCCACGGGCTCACGCACCACCCGGTGTTCCGGTGGCGCGACTGCCGGGTTTTTCTGCGGCAGGATCGCGAAGGGGTGGAGCTGGCGCGGCTCTTGGAAGAGCAATATCCCGAGGTTGAGGTCGCCCGCGAGGCGATGCCCGACCCGACGCATTTGAAAAACCGGTGGCTGCGTTATGCCGATCTGCGGCCTTGGGAACAGCGGATGTTTCACGCGATGACACCGCGGCCGTTGCGGATTTTTAGTCAATTCGGTCCGGCCCTCGATGAGAGCGGTGGCTGGCCGCGCTTTGGCGCGCATCCGGTCACGCGGTTGATTTTCCAATTGCCCGCCGGGGAGCACCGGCTGCGCATGTTGGTGCAATTGCCGCGCGATGCCTGCCGGGAAGACCTTGAGCCGGAGGAGAAAACCGACGGCGTGGAGATTTCCTTGTATGCGCTTGGTCCCAACGATGTGCATGTGCTGTTGCAGCGGCGGCTTTTTGATCCGGTGCGCAACCCGGCGGATCGCGGAGATAACCGCACGATCGAGATCCCGTTCAACCTGAAGTATCCCGGCGAGGTCGAGCTGACCTTTACGCCGGGGCCCGCCGGGCGTGACACGCGGGATTGGATACAACTCGGGCCGTTGAAAATTGAATAGCGATCTCGTCCATCACCCAAAACGAAGTGTCACGTAATACGTGACACTT
>JADLBI010000103.1 GCA_020847775.1 Opitutaceae bacterium | reverse complement strand
TAGGCGGTCTGGCAGCTCGGTTTCCTCGGGCAGAATGGACCCGATGCCGTCGAGTTGGGCCTGAGCGGCGGCTTCGACGGGGTCGGGCTTCGCGCCTTTTTTGCGGCTGTTGAAGCCGAGGATGTTTCGCACGTTGCATTTGGCGAACATCTGGTAGCGTTGCTCCATCTCGCCGAGGAGCCACTTGAGCGCGCCGGGCACTTTCTTCGGCTCGGTGACGACGGGGATGAGCATATGCGGCAGCGTGTTGAAGATTTTCAACTCGACCACCTTGGGGTCCACCATGAGGAGGCGGACGTCCTGCGGGCTCTTGGAGTAGAGGATGGAGGCGACAATGGAGTTGATGCAGACCGATTTGCCCGAGCCGGTGGCGCCGGCGATGAGCAGGTGGGGCATCTTGGTCAGATCGGAGATGAGGGGCTTGCCGGAAACATCTTTGCCGAGGGCGATGGGCAGTTCGGCCTTGGCGTTGGCCCAAGGCTCGCTCTCGAGAATCTCGCGCATGCCGACGGGCGTGGGGTGCTGGTTGGGCACTTCGACGCCGACCGCGGCTTTGCCCGGGATCGGGGCCAAAATGCGGACCGATTGGGCGCGCATGCCGAGGGCGATGTTCTTGTCGAGACCGGAGATTTTTTCCACGCGCACGCCGGCGGCGGGAACGACCTCGTAGCGGGTGATGACGGGGCCGACGTGAATCTCGCCGAGGCTGACCTCGACGCCGAACTCACCGAGGATGCGCAGGAGGTTTTCGGCGTTTTGGCGGTGTTCCTCCTCGGAGTTGCCTTCGGTGTTGGTCACCTGCTCGGAGAGCAGCTTGATGTCGGGGAAGAGGTAGTTTTTGTCCGCGCTTTGCGGGATGGTGCCACGGGCCTTTTTCGTTTCCTCGGGCTTGACGATGTTGAGGTGGATTTTGCCGGCGGCGTCTTCGCTCTCGCTGGGGGCTGGTTTGGGCTTGGCGGCGGGTTTTGCCACCACGACCATGGGCTCGGGCTTGGGCGTTTCCTTAGGGGGAGGCGGCGCGACGCGGACGGGGGCGGGCGGGGGAGCGGCTGGCTGGGGCGCGGGTTTGGTTTCCGGCGCGGCCGATTTGGCGGCCTTGGCGGCGGCCAGTTCTTTGGCGCGGATTTCTTTGGCGAGGCGCCGGGCTTCGGCGAGCTCGGCTTTCTGCTTGGCGCGTTCTTCCCGCCACGCCTGGAACGCCGCGAGGTAGCGTTCGACTTCGGCACCGATGTCCTTGGTGATGATGAAAAGCAGCCCGGTGATGTAGAGCGTGCCGAGGAGGAGCCCGGCGCCGAAAACGCCGAGGGTGTCGCGCAGAGCGCCTTGATAGATCAGTGAGCCGAGCCAGCCGCCGGGGCCTTGGGGAAAGTAGTCGCTGGGCTTGAACGACTCAATCATGGCGGCGAGCCCGGCGAGCGCGCCCGTGCAGAGCAGAATCGCGACCAGCCGCGTGCCGGCGAGGCGGCGGGCCTTGCGCAGGGCGAGGTAGAGCAGCCAGAACAAGGTGAGAGGGATCGTCCAGGTGCTGACGCCTGCCGCATAGAGCAGAACCCAAACGGTGTTGGCACCCCACGGTCCGGCGATGTTGGTGCTCAGCACGCGCGTGGTGGCGAAGCTGCTTTGGACGGGGTTGTAGTCCACCAAGGCGGCCAATAGCCACAAGCCGAGCACGAAACACAACACTGCCGCAATCCAGTTGGGGCGGTGGCGTGGAGGCTGAAAGGAGGGGCCGTTATTTGGGTTTGAAGTCTGCGCCTTGGGCATTTGTGTGGGACGGCAAAAGACCCGGATTCCACGCTATCAACCGGGGTGGTCAAACGTAAATCCCCCCGCGCCGGGTCTTTGGCCGAACAACTAACTATTTTTTTATGCGAGAAATTCTTCGCTTCCAGCCCATTTATCAAGAACGCGTCTGGGGTGGCCGTGCCTTGGCCTCCACTTTTGAACGCCAGTTGCCTGACGGTCCCCCGATTGGCGAGAGCTGGGAGATTGTGGATCGGCCCGAGGCCCAGTCGGTGGTGAGCGGGGGCAAGTTCAACGGCATGCCGATCAGCGAGCTGCTGAAAAAAAACGCCAAGGCCATCATGGGGCCTGATTGGGACCCGGCCCGGCCTTTCCCGATTCTGGTCAAGTGGCTGGACTGCCGCGAGCGGTTGAGCCTGCAGGTGCATCCGCCGGCGGCGCTCGCGGCGCAGCTGAAGGGCGAGCCGAAGACGGAAAACTGGTATATCGCCGACACCGCCCCCGGCGCGCAGCTGATCGTGGGCCTCAAAAAAGGCGTGACGCGGGCGGACTTTGAAAAGGCCATCATCGAACAACGGGTCGAGGACTGCGTGCACAGTTTCAAGGTTGCCGAGGGTGACTCGATCCTCGTGCAGAGCGGCCAGGTCCACGCCATCGACGCGGGCAACCTGATCCTCGAAATCCAGCAGAACTCCGACTCGACCTTCCGCGTTTACGACTGGGCCCGCACGGGGCTCGACGGCAAGCCGCGCCAGCTCCACGTGCACGAATCGCTGCAATGCATCCAGTGGGACGACTTTGAGCCGGCGCCGGTGCGCGCCGCGCCCACCTCGGGCGTCATCGCCGAGTGCGACGATTTTCTCATCCGCCGCCTCGTTTTGGGGCCCGGGGAGAAAGTGCGGTTCGCCGGCAAGCAACAGCCGCGCATCCTCAGTGTGGTCAGCGGCAAGCTCCAGATTGGAGGCACCGCGCTGGCGCGGGGTGACAACGCGCTGTTGCCCTACGCGGGCGAGTTCAACGGCGTGGCGGACGAGTTCGGCATCGTGCTCGTGACCGAGGATTTCACCTGAACCATGACCGGTCGGCGCCGCCTGCCGCCGCCCCGCGGAGGCATTCTCCTCTCTTGCCTGTTGTTTTTGGTCGTGCTCGCCGCGCTGGTGGCGTTGGCGTGGATGACGCTCCTGCCCAACCTCGTCGCGGCATGGGTGCGCGAGCGCACGGGCTTCGAGTTCAAGGCCGAATCGCTCATGGCCAACCCTTTCACGGGCACACTCGTGGCGCGTGGTGTGATGCTCAGCAACCCGCCGACTTTTCCCACGCCGGAATTTCTGCGGGTGAACGAGTTTTCCTGTCAGGCCGACGCGTGGTCGCTGTTGACCGACAAGCCGGTGTTCGAACGCGTGACGCTCGACATCGCGCAGGTCGCCTTGGTTAAGCGCGCCGACGGCCGCACCAACGCCGAGGTGTTTCGCGCCTATTTGGCGGCGCCCGACGGCCGGCCCGCGCCCGGCAGCACCGCCCCGCGCAAGCGTTTTGTGATCCGCGAACTACGCGCGCGGTTCGACCGCCTGCTCGTGGCCGACTACAGCGGCCCGCATCCCGCGCGGCGGGAATTCGCGGTGCAGATCGACCGCACGTTTAAGAATGTCAGCGATGGCAGCCAACTGCTCCTGCCGTCCTCGCTGGATCAACTCTTCGCGCTGGGCGGTGCGGTCGGCGACCTGCTGCCGGCCGACATCGGGCGCGTGCTTGAGGAGGCGATGCGCACCGGCACCGGGCTGTTGCGGCAAATCCCCGACAGCATCCGGCCTTTGGGCGGATTTTCCGATACGCTTGAAGAAAGCAAAAAGCCGTAGTTGAGTGACCGTTTATCATGACCAGTCAGCAAACCACCGAACCCGCCGGGCAGAACCCGGACACGACTGAAACCGCCGCCCAGGAAACGCCCGCCGCCGCGACCGCATTGGCGGACCAACTGGCCGCCGCCAAGGCCGAGGCTGCCGCGCAATACGACCGCTACGTCCGCGCGATGGCCGACCACGAGAATTTCCGCAAACGCGTCGCCCGCGAAAAGGACGAGTTGCGCCAATACGCCGCCTCGCGCGTCTTGGAGGATCTGATGCCCGTGTTGGATAATCTGGGTCACGGCTTGGCTGCGGCCGCCCTGCCCGGCGCGGAGTTGAAATCACTCCGCGAGGGCATCGTCATGGTGCAGACGCAGCTCAAGGCCGCGCTCGAACAGCACGGCCTCAAGGAGATCAATCCCGTCGGGCAGGCCTTCGACGCTCACCAGCATGAAGCGCTGTCACAGCAACCCAGCGCCACGGTGGCGGAAGGCAACGTGCTCAACGTGGTCCGTGTGGGCTACTCGCTCAACGGCCGCCTCCTGCGCGCGGCCTCAGTCATTGTGTCGAGCGGCGCACCCAAGGCGGAGGATCAGTCGTAACCCGCCATGGCCAAGGAAGATTACTACGAACTGCTCGGCGTCGGCAAAACCGCCACGGCCGACGAGTTGAAAAAAGCCTACCGCAAGAAGGCGGTGCAATACCACCCGGACAAAAATCCGGGTAACAAGGAGGCCGAGGAGATGTTCAAGAAAGTCTCCGAAGCCTACGACGTGTTGAATGACGCGGAGAAGCGCGCGGCTTACGATCGCTACGGTCACGCCGCGTTTCAGGGCGGCATGGGCGGGCCGGGTCCGCGCGGTGGCGCGGGTGGCGGTTTTCATGATCCGTTTGATATTTTCCGAGAGGTCTTCGGCAGCCAAGGCGGCGGTGGCGGGGGCGGCGGCGGCATTTTCGACGAAATGTTTGGCGGCGGCGGGGGCGGCGATGGCAGCCGTGACGGCGCGGACTTGCGCTACGACCTTGAGATCACGCTCGAGGAGGCCGCGCGCGGCGCGCAGAAGGAAATTTCGTTCCGCAAGAACGTGTCCTGCGAGCGTTGCGACGGCAGCGGGGCCGAGCCGGGCTCGAAGCGCGTGACTTGCCCGACTTGCCGCGGCAGCGGTCAGGTGCGCCGATCGGGCGGCATTATCACCTTCACCCAGACCTGCCCGACTTGCGGCGGCGCGGGCAAGAAAATCGAAAAGCCCTGCACGGCGTGCCACGGCGAAGGACGCGTGCCCAAGTCCACCAAGCTCAACGTCCGCATTCCCGCGGGCGTGGACACCGGTTCGCGCCTGCGCTCGGCCGGCAATGGCGAGGCCGGGGCGGCTGGTGGGCAGGACGGCGATCTTTACATCGTCCTCTCGGTCAAGGAGCACGAGTTGTTTGAGCGGCAGGGCGACGACTTGTTCTGCGAGATTCCCATCAAGTTCACCCTCGCCACGCTGGGCGGAACCATCGAGGTGCCGACGCTGTTCGGCAAGGCCTCGCTCAAAATCCCGTCGGGCACGCAGAGCGGCACGACCTTCCGCCTGCGCGACAAGGGCATGCCCTCATTGCGCGGTGGTCGCCAGGGCGACCAGATGGTGCGCGTGCATGTCGAGGTGCCGACCTCGCTCTCGTCTGAACAGCGCCGGTTGCTGGAGGAATTCGCCAAAGTCAGCGGCGACGCCAACGAGCCGACCTCGAAGAGCTTTTTCGAAAAAGCGAAAAAGTTCTTCTGAGCCAGACAAGAAGGCCGAAACGCGAGCTCCGCGGATTTTTCATGATAACCAGACCGAGGGTTAAAATCTGTTGCATCGCGTCACTGGCCGAGGCGCGAATGGCGATAGCCCATGGCGCGTCCGCTCTGGGGTTGGTTTCCGCGATGCCGAGCGGCCCCGGCGTCATCCCGGAGGAGACTATCGCGGAGATCGCGCGGCAGGTCCCGCCCCCCCATCGGCACGTTTTTACTGACCAGTGCGACTTCGGCGGATCGCATCATCGCGCAGCAGCGCCGGTGCGGCACCAATACGCTGCAGCTTTGCGACTACGTTGAGACTTCGGTTTACCGCGACTTGCGTCGTGAACTGCCCGGCATCGCGCTGGTGCAGGTCATTCACGTCACGGGACCGGAGGACATTAAGCTGGCGCGCGCGGCTTCCGAGCATGTGCACGCGCTGTTGCTTGATTCGGGCAACACCGCGCTGCCCGTCAAGTTGCTCGGCGGCACGGGCCGCACGCATGACTGGGCGACGAGCCGCCGTATCCGTGAGGCGGTGAACGTGCCGCTCTTTCTCGCCGGCGGGCTCAAGGCGGACAACGTTGCGGAGGCCGTGGCGACGGTGGAACCGTTTGGGCTGGATTTGTGCAGCAGTGTTCGCACGGATGACCGGCTGGACCCGGTCAAGCTGCAGAGCTTTTTTTCCGCGCTCTCATAAGCGCGTCGGATCACGCGCTACAGCGATTCCGTCGTGAGGTTAATGCAGTCCCTGTGGTGTCCTTCGGGGACGGACGCGGAGCTTGAGTTCGTTCGAAAACGCGGGCATACACAGCGACAATGCCAACTGAAATGACATGGCGGAAAGCCATAGACAAGGTGCTCACATCGTCATTCACCGCGCTGCATTACAACGAGATTGCCGAGCGTATTATTGCGGAGGGCTATCGCAAGAGTTTGGGCGCGACTCCTGCCGCTACCGTCAATGCCCAGATTTCAAGGTCCATCAAGCACGACGGGGATGCCTCTCCTTACATTCGCGTGGGCAAGGGCAGCTTCGCGTTGCGAGACGGTTTCAACGTCCCTTCCGCACC
>JADLBI010000102.1 GCA_020847775.1 Opitutaceae bacterium | reverse complement strand
GTGGCGATGCGATTGCCGAGTGCGTCATGCTCGTAGCGATCGGCGGCGGGCTTAACGTGACGATCAAACACCGCCTGCGCCTCGGTTTCATAGCCGGAAGGCGAGCGGGCCTCGAGTAGTTCGGCGAGGAAGGTGGGAACGTGATAGGAGCTCATTGGTTAGTTGGAAAGTGATGGGGCATGTCTGGGTGACCAATAGCAGACGTCGAGCAGACCGCCGGCATATTCGGCCTGTTGCCCTTCGATGGTCAGTTTTCGATATCCGATGGGCAGCAATTGCTGGTCGAGCGAGCTGTTTTCCTCATGGGAGTGCAGGCCGGCGATGATATCCGGGAGCGCAGTTCGAATGGTGTTGATCGCGCCGGCCACGGCGTGCCCACCGTATCCTTCCACATCGAGTTTGATCAGGGTGGGTGGGGCTAGCTCGCCACGTCGCACAGCGTCGTCGAGCGCAATGACGTTGACCTCCCAACTTCGGGGCGCCGCGTGGACAGTCTCGCCCGCGAAAGGCATGTGGCTGGCGGTGTCAAAAGCGTCGCCGTAGGCATACATGGTCATGGTCCCGTTTTTCTCACCTACTGCCACCGGATGCGGGGTGATGGGCAATTGGGCATTGCGGCGCGCATGCAATGCCAGTTTATGGAAATTATGCGGATTCGGCTCAAAGGCGTGCACGTGGCCTGCCGGGCCAACGGCGCGCGCAAACCAGTGGGAATAGTAGCCGAAGTGCGCGCCTATGTCCCAAACCTGGCAGCCTTCGAGTGACGGAAGTTTGGAATCCAGGAATTCCAGCCAGTGGCTTTCGTGACGGCCCCGCCAATAGGCGGTGAATGGGAAAAGCGACCAACGCAGACCGCGCAGTGGTTTGCGGGGGATCACAATGGGCAGGTCAGCGACCCAAGTAACCAGCAGGAACCTGCGCAATAATGAGGTCATGGTTCGGCGTCATTGATCCGCTCGGCGATTTCTTCGAGCGGGTAGGTGATGATCTCGGCGAGGGTGGGGTGATACCAAGGGGCGTTGAGCATATCGAACACGGTGGCGCGCATCGCCAGCGGGGCGGAGAAACAATGGATGAGTTCGCCGGCGTCTTTGCCGACGATCTCCGCGCCGAGGATGCGGCCGGTCTTGGGGGCCGCGACCACCTTCACGTAGCCATAATTGGCCTCCATTAGGATGGATTTGCCGTGGTCATTGAACGGATACGACGCGGCCAGATAGGGGACGCCTTTCTCCCGCAGCCCGCTTTCCAAGCGGCCGATGGTGGCAAGCTGCGGATCGGTGAACACGACATTGAGCAGCAGGTCGTAATTAACGGGTTTGAGTTTTTTCACGCCGGCGGTGTGCCGGGCCGCCAGTTCGCCTTGCTGGATGGCGATGTGCACGATTTCATGCGGGCCGGAACAATCCCCCGCTGCGTAGATATGAGGCATGCTGGTCTGTTGCCAGCGATTGGTGACGATTTGGCCGTTGTCACGGGTCTTCACGCCAGCGGCGGCGAGATTGAGTTGGTCCGTGTTCGGGCTGCGGCCGAGCGCATTGAGACAATAGGCGGCCCGGCGGGTCACCGTCTGGCCGTTGTGGTTGAAGGTGACGACAAATCCGGCGCGCGTTCGTCGCACCGACTGCAATTTCGTCGCGGTGAAAAGTTCGATGCCTTCATCGGCAAAGGCCCGCCGCACGACGATAGACGCTTCGGCGGAATGATCGCGCAGGATATTCGGGCTGCGTTGAATGAGCGTTACCTTGGTCCCGAAGCGATTGAGCATCTGGGCGAGCTCGCAGGCCACGATACCGCCGCCGAGAATGATGATGCTCTTGGGAATGAAATCCAGTTCCAGCACATCATCGCTGGTCCAGCAGTTGGCTTCCTTCAGGCCCGGGATATCGGGAATACTGACCCTCGAGCCCGTGCCGATCAGGAAGTGTCTGGCGCGCAGGATCGCGCCGTCGCTTAATGCCACGGTATGCGAATCGAGGAATCGGGCGTGTTGTTGCACGAGATCAAATTTTCCGCCCCTAAGTTGCTTGCGGCGATAGCCGGCAAAGTCGCCGATGATGCGATTTTTGCGGGCGTGAATCGTCGGCATGTCCGCTTTGGCTGATGAGATACGCAGGCCGAGTTTGGCGCTTTGTCTGGCGTGGTGGAGCGATTCCGCGACGAAGAGCAATGTTTTGGAAGGCATGCAGCCCTGGAGGATGCACAGGCCGCCGAGTTGGCGGGCGCCATCAATGACCGCGGTCTTGAGGCCGAGGGCGACCGCGGTGCGGGCGGCGTTGAAGCCGGCGGAGCCGCCGCCGATCACGGCAAAATCATACTCTTTCATTCAGGTAATGTGCGCGGCAGCCGCGTTGTTTCAACGGCCTTTGCCAAACAACATGAGGTGGATGGTTTTCAGCACGATGGCGGCATCGAGCAGGAACGAGAAATGCCGGATGTAGTAGAGGTCGTATTCGAGCTTGCGAATTGTGTCCTCCAGATTGGAGCCGTAGGGATAGTTGACTTGGGCCCAACCGGTGATGCCGGGTTTGACCAAGTGGCGGAAATGGTAGCAAGGGATGGCTTGCTCGTAATCCCGCACCAAGGCGTCCCATTCGGCGCGCGGCCCGATCAGGCTCATGTCGCCGCGCAGGACGTTCCATAACTGGGGCAATTCATCGAGGCGGGAAACGCGCAGGAAGCGGCCGACTTTGGTGATGCGCGCGTCGCCCTCGGCGGTGTAGCGGCTGTCGTTGGGGCGGGGCGCGCGCATCGTGCGCAATTTGACGATGCGGAACAACCCGCGGTTTCGGCCCACGCGGTTTTGGGTGAAGAACATTGAGCCGCGGTCCTCGCACCAAACGGCGATGCCGCAAAGCAGGATGACGGGACTGGTGAGAATGAGCGCGAGAGCGGACAAGATCACGTCACCGGCGCGCTTGACGCGTTCGAACACCGGTTCCCGGGCGATGGGGAAGCCTTCTTGAAAGAGCCACGTCTGGTTGAGCCGGTAGAGAGGGATTTTTCGCCAGTAAACCTGATGAAACAGCTCCAGCGTGTAGGTGGGCACCCCGTTGAAATACAAGCGCATCAGGCGTTGGGCAATTGCCTCCGGGAGGGAACGACTCGATTCGCGCAGCACGATGGCCTGCACGGGCAGGCGTTCGGTCTCGATTTCGGTGAGGATGCTTTCAAAGTCGCGCGAATCAATCTGGACGCCGGACGGGAACGGCGGCGCGGAGGAGTTGGTGTGGTCGAAGACCTGCGCGTAAATCACCGGGTAGCCGATGCCCACCTTGTCGCATTCCTGCTTGAAATTCAGGCAACTGGCGAGGTCGCCCGCAAACACGACATGGCGCACTTCGCGCACGCGCAAGGCGCGCGCGTAATGAATCCGGCGATAAGCCAGCGTCACCGGCACCAGGGCGGCGAAGGCGAAGAGGATCACGCTGCGGCTGGCCTGTAGTTCGTAGCCATGAGGCACGAACACGAATGTTAATAGCAGGGTGGCGCCTAGGGCGGCCAGCACCGCGATACTGTGCTGGCTGGTGTAGTCGAGGCTCATCAGGTCGGTTTCCGACTTGTAGCCATCGATGAGATAAATCGCGACCAGGCAAAACAGCAGGGGCAAGAGCAGCGGGAGGAATACCGGGGTTTGCAACCCGCGCAAATAGAGCGCGAGGTTGAAGCAAAGGCCCACCGACACGATGTCCAGAATCAGCAGGCCGACAGTGCTGCGGCGAATTGTTGCCATGCGTTGGGTCGTTATTGGCGCGGGGCCGGGGCGCGGCCAAGCAGATTTAACCACGCGTCACGCGAGGTGGCGAATCCAGTTGCGCCATGGTGCGCACGGGCCTGAGCCGCCATGGCGGCGCGGCGGGCGGGATCGTTTTTCAAGGCGAGGATGGCGGCGGCAGCCTCCGTGGTTTGGTCCCGCGTGAAACTGAGTCCGAGGTTTTCCGCTTCGATTTGGCGAAACAGGGCGGAGGATTTCGGTCCGATAAAGAGCACCGGTCGCGCCACGGCGAGGATGCCGTGCAATTTGCTGGGCATCACACAGGATTCACAGCCGGGCTTGAGCGTGACCCAATGCAAATCACCGGCCGAGAGCGCCGCGCCGAGGCGGGTCCGCGGTTGCGGCGGTTGGAACGTGATATTGGACAGTCCACGTTCATGCGCGGCGCGCCGCAGAGCGTCGTGTTGGCCGCCGTGTCCGACGAAGACCAAGGCGATGGCGGGATTGTCCTTGAGGGCTTCCGCGACCCGAAGCACCGGCATGAGATCGTGCACGAGGCCGAGGTTGCCGGAGTAGAGCACGATAAATTTTCCAGCCACGCCCCAGTCGGTTTTGACGCGGGCGCAATCAGCCTCGGGTGCTTCGGCCAATCCTTCGGGCGCCCAGTTGGGAATAACGTTCAGGCGATCCGACGCGACGCCGGCTTGGAGCAAAACCGCAGCCATGTCGGAACCGAGCGTCACGCAGTGGTCGGCCCGTCGCCAGGTGTGATTGCGCCAAGGTTGGAGCAAGCGGAGCCAACGCTGGCCGGTCAGGGCGATGGCGACTTCCGGATAAATATCCTGCACCCAGTGAATGACGCGGGCGTCGCGCCAATCCAGCAGTGGAGCGGCCAGCGCGCCAAACAGCGGCGGATCGGTCAGGATGACAACGGTGTCGCCGCCCCGGACTTCGCGCCACAACCGCCAGAGGGCCGCGAACATGAAGCTGGCGAAATCCAGCATGCGAAACACCGGGGTGCGCCGATCGTGTCGGGCGAAGCCCACGCGCAGGATTTTAACGTCGCGATGCGTTTCATGCCGCGGGGAATCACCGCCGCGGCGGCTGGTGATGACGCTTACCGGAAATCCGGACGCCGCGGCGGATTGCGCCAGATCGGTGAGTAACTGGCTCGTGGCCGGTTCCTCGGGCCAGTAGAAACGATTGATGAATATCACGCGCGCCATGGTCAGCTTGCGGCGCGGTTAAAGGATCGCTTCGCCTCGTCGATGAATTGCTCGTAACGCATGAGCAGTCGGCAGTAGCGCCAGCCGGGCGCGCCATCGAGAAATCCGCCGCGCAATACGTATTGGTAAGCGAAGCGCAGCCAGGGTCGGCAAGGGAGTTTGAAAGACAGACGCTTGAGCGCCCGCCGCCGCCGGAGAGCGTCCTTGGCAAAGAGTTCACTGAAACCACCGGCGGCGAGGTCTTGTCTTTGTTCACGGGCCTCGGCCTGGGCGTAACGGCGGTGTTTGGCCAACCAGTCCTCATCACCGCCGGAGGACAGATCATGCAGGTAATTGGCCCGCAGAGGCCGCAGGCGCATGTCCGGGGCCTCCCGTTGCCCGTGGCCGACCTCGATGAAGCGGAAACGCGGGGCACGGACGAGTCGCGCCTGATAGGCCGGGTAGTCGGTGCAGTGCGGAATCCAGCGGCCGTGGAACATCATTTTCGGTGCGATCCAGTAGCCGTCCACGGCGCCATCGTTTTCCTGCGCGACCGCGAGGCATTCAGCCCAGAGCTCAGGGGTCATCATCTCGTCCGCGTCGAGATGCATGACCCACGGATGCCGAAAGGCGATGTGCTCCTGCGCAAAATTACGCTGCACAGCGAAGTTCTTGAACGGATTGACGATGACGCGGGCCTGGGCCTCGCGAGCGATTTCGGATGTTCGATCAGTTGAGCCGGAATCGAGCACGACGATGTCGTCGCAATCATGCAGGCTGGCGAGGCAACGGGGCAGGTCGCGCTCTTCGTTGAGCGTCAGGATAACAACAGAAACCATACGGTCAGTGGTCGGACTCGAGACGTCCGTAACCCAAGGCCAGAAAGAACGAACACCAATAACAGATGCCGACCGCGACATTGCCGAAGGGAAACTCGACCCAGGCATAGAGCAATAGCACGGCGCATCCGCAGAGCAGGTAAAGCGATATAAAGCTGCGACCGACCACGTGGCGAAACCGCCAAAACGGCAGCACGGCGCATAATGCGAGCAGCACCGCGCCGACGATGCCCAGCTCCGCCAAGGTCTGGAGCCAGTCGTTATGCGCGTCGTGATAATAATGCGGCAGATTGTCGGCGGTGCCGCGGTTTTGGGTGTTGTAGATGGTGAAAACGTTGGGGAATGAGGCCAAGCCCCAGCCGAAGAGGAGTCGGTCGCGCGCCATGTGCCAGGTGTCGCGATATAGAACCAGACGGGAGTTGAGCGAGTCGGAATGCCGGGTCTGTTCGACTTGGTGGCGCGTGTCGCGGAGACGCTCTTGGATCGCGGGTTTAGCGAGTGGATAGGAAACCGCGATCAACCCGATTAAGACGGCCAATCCCAGCAATGCGGAAGAGGACCGTCCACCGAAAGTCCGGTGCCGTCTGCGCATGATTCCCATCCAATGCAGGGCGGCGCCACCCAAGAGCAGTAGAGCGATGATCGTGCAAGAGCGCGAGCCACTCATCGGGATGGTGAGGGCGATGGCGAGAACCGTTAGCAGCGCGAAAATCGCCGGAGTCCGCGCGAGTTCGCGAATGGTGTGCCGGTGCACATGGTGGAAAAACAGTCCGAATCCGGCCGCGATCATCAGGACGCAAAACGCGCCCCAGTGGTTGTGGTAGATGAAGGAGGCGAAGAAGCGCGGTTGAGGCGAAGGTTGCAGGCCGAAGTAAAGCCCGTCGGCGTGGGTGAGCTTTTGAAACGTCCCGAATACGGCCAAGGCCAGGGCATTGAATACAATTATAAACAGCAGGGCGCGCAACGTGTGGCGGCTGCGCGCGGACAAAAGGAGGTTGAAGGCGCTTAGATAAACTCCGTTGAAAAGCCAGAGCGCTCCGAGGGTGATGGCCGGTCTGGCGCTACTGGGGAGCCACGGCGACACCAGGTTGCGGATGTAGAGCAACTCGTCGCCGTAGTAGCCGGTGCGGAAACCGGGAAAGGCCAGTGAAACCAACACCACGAGATTGAACGCGATCAAAGGCCATAGCAGGTGGAGCTGGCGCGGCGCGCTACTGCGGATGCGAATACTGGTGCGCACGCTCCAGATCAACAGCGGCAACGCGAGCGATGCCCAAACGCTGACCAAGGTGCGCGCCCAATCCGCCATGCCACCAAAGGCCCAAGTGGCGAGGATGACTAGCAACGCGACATGGTAGAGGCAGGCCAATGCCACCTTGCGCTCATCTTGGTCCACGAGAAACGGAGTGCGCGAACCCGCGGTGACGACGGATGGATTGACGGGGGAGGGTTGGAGGTTCCCGGACAAAGTGGGGTGGATCAGGTGGTGGGATCGAGGCGCGGTTTGAGCGGGCGACAGGGGTTGCCGGCGCAAACCATATGCGCGGGCATGTCGTTGACGACGACCGAGCGCGCGCCGATCACGGAGAGCTCGCCGATGATGACGCCGGGACCGATGAAGACATCGGCGGCGACCCAAGCGTTGCGACCGATGACGATGGGCTTGGCGACCAGCGGCATGGACCACTGGTTGAAATCATGCGTCCCGGCGCAGAGGTGGCAGTTTTGGCTGACGTTGGCACCATATTCGAGGGTGATATCGGCCAGATTATAGATCGTGACATGGCGCCCGATCATGCTGCGCGGCGCGAGATGCAGGCGCCAAGGATAGGTGATGCGCGCGGTGGGGAAGACCACCACTTGGGACGGCGCG
>JADLBI010000101.1 GCA_020847775.1 Opitutaceae bacterium | reverse complement strand
TATTCGAGGGTGAGGTCGCCGAGGAGGTTGGTGGCGTTGTCCTTGGCGGTTTTCATCGCGACCATGCGGGCGCTGAACTCGGAGGCCTTGGCGGAGAGCACGAGTTGGTGAATCATGCGGTTGATGTAGAACGGTAGCAGGGCCTCGAGGACTTGGCTGGCACTGGGCTCAAACAACATCTGGCGATCGTCGGCGACGGGACCGTTCGAGCCGGTTTCGGCGCGGAGGTTGGCGACGAATTCGCGGACGTTGGTGAGCGGCAGCACGGGGCGAACCGTGGCGGTCTGCACCAAGGTGTTTTTGAAGCGCGGATAAATGACTTCGATGGTGTCGATGGCGCCTTCGAGGTATTGCTTCGTCATGAACTCAATGGCGACCTTGACGTCGTTGAAGCTGCCGCGGTCATCCACGTGAAAATCGGCGATCAAGTCGCGCTTCGTGCGGGCGATAAACTGCGCGCCCTTGCGACCGATGGCGACGAACTTGGCGGCGCCTTTGACCTCGGTGACGAGCTTTAGGAGGTTGGCGTTGAGCGCGCCGCAGAGGCCGATGTTGGTCGTGACGAGCAAAATGCCGCGGGTCTTGACCTCGCGCTGTTCGAGGAATGGATGCGAGGCGGTGTCCACGCGCGAGGCGAGCGCACCGAGCATGTCGGCCATCAACTGCGCGTAGGGCCGGCCCGCGAGTGTCGCCTGCTGGGCGCGCTTCATCTTCGAAGCGGCCACGAGCTCCATCGCCTTGGTGATCTGGCGAGTGTTCTTGACCGATTTGATGCGGCGGCGGATGTCGCGGGTCGAGGGCATTAGTTAATAGAAGTCAGGAGTCAGAAATCAGGCGGCTGAATTCTGGGTGCCGTTATTTGCTGTAGGTGCTCTTCCACTCCTGCACGGAGGCCTTGAGCTTGGCTTCGAGGTCGTCGTCGAGCTTGGCCTTGTTGCGAATTTCGGTGAGCAGCGCGTCTTTGCGCGTGACGAAAAAGTCTTTAAGCGAGGCGGCGGCGGCCACGACATTGTTCACGGCGATGTCGTTGAAGGTGTTTTGCTGCATCGCGAAGAGCACCGAGACCTGGAGCTCGATCGGTAGCGGGCTGAAGGCGGGTTGCTTGAAGAGTTCGACGATGCGCGCGCCGCGATCGAGCTGGCCCTTGGTCTTGGCGTCGAGGTCGGAGCCGAACTGCGCGAAGGCCGCGAGTTCGCGGAATTGCGCGAGCTCGCCCTTGAGTTTGCCGCCGACTTGCTTGGTGGCCTTGATCTGCGCGGCGGAACCGACGCGGGAGACGGAAAGGCCGACGGACACCGCGGGGCGAATGCCTTGGTTGAAGAGATCGGTTTCCAAGAAAATCTGGCCGTCGGTGATCGAGATCACATTGGTCGGGATGTAGGCAGACACGTCGCCAGCCTGCGTTTCAATGATCGGCAACGCCGTGAGCGAGCCTTTGCCATTGAGTCGCGCGGAACGCTCGAGCAGGCGGCTGTGCAAATAGAACACGTCGCCCGGATAGGCTTCGCGGCCGGAGGGGCGTTTCAGAATGAGCGAGATTTGGCGGTAAGCGACGGCGTGCTTGGAGAGGTCATCATAAACGATGAGGGCATCCATGCCGTTTTCCATGAACCACTCGCCCATCGCCGCACCGGAAAAGGGCGCGAGGAATTGGTTGGCGGTGTTGTCGGCGGCGGGGGCCGTGACGAGGATGGTGTATTCGAGCGCGCCGGCGGCTTCGAGGGCCGAGATGGTGCGGACGATGTTGGAGTTCTTCTGACCGACCGCGACGTAGATCGAGTAAACCGGGCGGAACTTCGAATCGCCGGAGGCGAGGCCGACCTTGTTGATCTTGGCCTGATTGATGATCGTGTCGATCGCGATGGTGGTCTTGCCGGTGCCGCGGTCGCCGATGATGAGCTCGCGTTGGCCGCGGCCGATGGGAATCATCGAGTCGATGGCCATGATGCCGGTGAAGAGCGGCTGATCGACGGATTTGCGGGCGATGATACCGGGGGCGATTTTTTCGACCGGATAACGTTCCTTGGTTTCGATCGGGCCCTTGCCGTCCACGGGATTACCGAGGGCGTCCACCGCGCGGCCGAGGAGCGCCTTGCCGACAGGCACGGAGAGGAGCTTGCCGGTGGTGTAAACCTCGTCGCCTTCCTTGAGCTGGGAGACGTCGCCGAGGACAACGCAGCCGACCTCATCTTGCTCGAGATTGAGCGCGATGCCGGTGACGCCGCCGGGGAACTGCACCATTTCGTTATACATCACTTCGGACAAGCCGTCGATTTTGGCGACGCCGTCGGCGACGGTGCGAATGGTGCCGGTGTTTTTCTTAACCGCCTTGTTGGAGAGTTTGGCGATCGATTGTTCGATTTGTTCGAGGACGGTGCTCATGGGCGCTGAGAATCGGGTTGGGTTTTATTGAAAGGGTTCAGGCGGAGAGTTGCTCCAGCTGGCCGGCGATGGAGGCTTCGTAAATATCGTCGCCGATGCGCAGGCGGAGGCCGGCAATCAGCTCGGCGTTATGCACGGCCTTGGTAGTGACTTGGCGTTTGTATTTTTGGGTGAACGCGCCTTCGAGGCTGCGCAAAATGCCTTCGTTGACCGAGCCAGCGTGCTCGACCACGGCCTCGCTCTTGGCGAGTTCGCGGGCGATGAGGCGCTGGTAGGCGCGCAGCACGGCTAGTGGATTCGCGGGCGGGTGCTTTTCGAGGTAAGCGAGGACGCCTTCGACCTGCGCGGCGGATACGGCACCGTTGACGAGGCTCAAATTGAAGAGCTGGCGGGCGAGTTGCTGCGCGGCTTTGCTGGAGGCGGCCATGATCGGAGTTGGGAGCTGGGAGAAAGGAGCTGGGGGCCTGAAGCGTTAGATAACGGCGAGTTCCTTCGCGGCCGTTTCGTTATAGGCGGCGCGATCGGCGTCGGAGAGTTTCTTGGCGAGCACGCGCTCCGTGGTGGCGACGACGAGGCGGGCGATTTCCTCGCGGGCCTCGGCGAGGGTCTTGCGGCGTTCGAGCTCGATGGCCTGCTGGGCCTTGGTGAGCAAATCGTTGGCCTTTTGGGTGGCCTCTTGCGTCTGCTTGTCGAGGAAATCCTTCGCGCTGGCGCGGGCCTCGTTGATGATTTCGCCGGCCTTAACCTGAGCTTGTTTGATGATCTCGGCGCTCTGCTGCTGGGCGGCGTCGAGCTTGGTCTTCATCTCCTCGGCATACTTGAGGCCGGTGTCGATCTTGGCGTTGCGCTCCTCCATCGTGGAGATGGTGGGCTTGATGCCGAACTTGTAGATGACGGCGAACAGAATCAGGAAGCTGACCGCCTGCATGATGATGTATTTCGGCTCAATGCCGAATTTCTCAACAATGCCGGTTTCGGCGGCGGCATGTCCGGCGGCTTCGGTGACGGCTAGCAGGAGTGGCGACATGGTGGGAAAAGGAGGTGGCTGCGGGATAAAAGCCCCGCAGCCGGTTCAAAAAAACTGACGACTTACTTGGCGAGGAACAGCGCGAGAATACCGAGACCTTCGGCGAGCGCCATACCGATGATGGCTTGGACGAGGATCTTGCCGGAGGCGCCGGGGTTGCGGCCGACAGCTTCAGCGGCCTTGGTGCCGATAAGGCCCACGCCGATGGCGGCGCCGAGCAGACCGAACGCGCTGGCGAGGTTGCCAGAGATTTCAGCGATAGTGTGGATCATGTTGGATTGTATTTAGGTTGTGGGTTTGCCGCCGTGTGCGCGCATAGGCACACTCCCGACGGGAAAGGGTTTAATGCGTCTCGGCGTGGGCGTGGTCTCCGTCGTGATGACCTTCATCGTGGTTGGTGATGAGGCCGATATACACCGCGGAGAGCAGGGTGAACACCGTGGCCTGAATCAGGCCGACGAGCATCTCCATGAAATAGAAGACAAAAACAAAGCCCGTGCCGTGAAGCAGGTTTTCGCCGCCGAAGACGTTGCCAAAGAGGCGCACGGACAGGGTGAAGGGCCGGATACTGATTGAAAAAACCTCAATGAGGCCGACCGCGAGAAACACGAGTGAGAGAATCGGGTAGAGCCAGCCGGGGGTCTCGTTTTTGTCGGCCTTATTGCCAAAGAGATCCCAGAGGATCATCTTGGGGCCGGCGTATTTGAAGATGATGATGAGCCAGCCGCCGAAGGAGATGAGGGCCAGCGCGATCGTGCTGTTAAAATCCGCGGTGAACGGACGCACGAAGGGGTTGGTCATGTGAAAGTGCCCGGCCGCGTCAGTGTGGCCCAAGCCGATCGTGCCGACGCCTGGCAGCAGGCCGGACCAGTTCTGAATCAGAATAAACAGAAACAGGGTGACCAGCAGCGGAAACGAGGCGGAAAAGGCTTTTTTGCCGACGATGGGCTCAAACAGTTCGCGCAACGCCTCGAGCACGGATTCAAAAACCGCCTGGCGCTTGCTGGGCAAAATGGACGGCTTTCCGAGCAGGGCGATGATCACAAAGGCGATGATAAGCGAGATCACCCAACCGGTCGCCATGCTGTTCGTGATCGCCCAACCATTGCCAAAGTCGATCAACTTGCTCGCGGCCGGGGCCACCTCGGCAAACGCGCTCATGCCTGTGGTCAAAAACAGGGAGAAAAGGGCAAGGTT
>JADLBI010000100.1 GCA_020847775.1 Opitutaceae bacterium | reverse complement strand
GCAATGCGGTGAGCAGCGTCGGCCAAGCCGACGCGCGCGGAGCGCACGGCCCACCTCGGGCCGGCCACTGCCAGCCGGTGAGGATGACATCACTTCCGGTTGCACCCCTATCCGGCCCGATGCCATTTTTCGTTTTGAAGCGGCGGGATTTTCCTAGTCGATTGTCATGCTGTTCATGGCGCATTGTCCAGCAACTCCCCGTCCCAAGACTCCACCGTTGACCGCCTTATGGTGAATCCCCTGACGAAACTCCAGGCATGGCGCCGACTGCATCCGCGCACGGCGGCGATTCTGTTTGGCCTGCTGCTCGTCGTCACCGCATTGGCCCTGCGCGCGCCGGGCATGGCCAGGCAAATCTGGAATCTCGACGAGGCCTCCACCTTCACCATGGCCGAGATCGTGCGCGACGGCGGCGTGCTCTACCGCGACGCCGCCGACAACCGCACGCCGCTCGTCCCCTACCTCAAGGCGGGGATTTTCGCCTTGGTTGGCGATTGGAACGTGACCGGCGCGCACTGGCTGGTGGCGGCCATGTTGGGGTTGACGGCGGTGTGGCTGTGGCGGCTGGCCCGCGCGGCGGGCGACGCGGCCACGGGCCGTTGGGGCGCGGTGTTTTTCACGCTGCTCAGCTTCACCTACCTCACGGTCATGGACACGATGACCGCCCACACCGGCTGGTTTCTCGTGTTCTTTTCCGCGCTGGCCCACATGATGTGGACCTGCATCGCCAAGGAACGCAGCGGCGAAACCCTCACCGAAACGGCGTATTCCATGGCGCTGCGCCATTACGATCACCGCAAAAACCTGCCCTGGCACGCCGACCTCGCGCGCGAAATCTGGCTGGCGGAGGCATGAGTCATGACTTATGGCACCATTTTCCATGAATCCCCCCCCCCCCCCCCGCGAAAAATAACCATTAGCGTCATCGGCCTCACGCTGCTGGCGGCCGCGCTCTTCGCGCTTTATACGAACCACGCGTGGGAGGATTACTACATCACGTTTCGTTCCAGCCAGAATCTGGCCACGGGGAATGGCCTGGTGTTTAATGTGGGCGACCGGTTGCACACCTTCACCTCGCCCATCGGCGTGCTTTTGCCCGCGCTGGCTTATTTGCTGACGGGCAACAGCTCCGTGGAAGGCGCGCTGTGGATCTTTCGCTTCATGAGCATGGCCGCGTTGGCTGGCGCCGTGGCCGTGCTCCTGCGCACCGTCACCTCGCGCGGTTGGCGGCTGGCTGGCATCTTTCTGGCGGCCTGCGTGGTCACCGACGCCAAGACCCTGGATTTCACGATCAACGGCATGGAAACCGCGTTCATGCTGCTCTTCCTCTCACTCATCCTGCGCGCGCACCTCGTCGCGGGGCCAAGGCAGGCGCTGCGATTGGGCGCCGCCTGGGGCGGGCTGATGTGGACCCGGCCGGATGGCTGCGTTTACATCGGCGTGCTCGCCCTGGCCTTTCTCTGGTTTCACCGTGAGGATTTTACCGGCGGGAACCGGCGGCGGTTGCTCGGGTTGTATGCGCAGGCCGCGCTGGTCTGCACCGCGATCTATCTGCCTTGGTTTGGGTGGGCCTGGTATTATTATGGCTCGCCCATCCCGCACACCATCGTGGCGAAAAGCGGCATCGGGCCCGCCCGCACGCTCGCGGGTCTGGCGCACACGCTGTTGACCCTGCCCGGCGCGGTTTGGCAACGGTCCACGGCGCTCGAGGATTTGTATCTGCCCTCCTACTTCATGATCGGCGGCTGGCCCGGGGCGATGACTGTGATCGGTCGGGCGGGCGGGTTCGCGGCCAGTCTGCTCTGGATCGTGCCGGGCCTGCGCAAGGAGGCCCGCGCGGCCTCGCTGGCTTGTTACGGCGTCTCCGCTTATCTCACTTATTTCCCCTATTTCCCCTTCCCTTGGTATCTGCCGCCGCCCGCGTTGCTCGGGTCCTTTTCGCTGGCGCTCGCGGGCGGCCAGTTGTGCGAGCTCATCCGAAGCATCCAACGGGGTCGGCTGCGGCGGGGTTTGCTCACGGGCGTCGGCGCGGTGGCGGGGCTCTGGCTCGCGGGCCAGATTTGGGCCACGATTGAGTCCGCCCGCGAAATGCGGACGCAGCAGGACTTGATCGAGAACGGCAACCGCCGGGAGATCGGCGTGTGGCTGCGCGACCACGCCCAGCCCGGCGACAGCGTCTTTCTCGAACCCCTGGGCTACATCGGCTTCTTCTCCGGACTGAAAACCCACGACTGGCCGGGCATGTCCTCCCGTGAAATGGTGGCGGCGCGGAAAAAAGTGGGCGCCAACTGGGCGACGCTGATCGATGAACTACGGCCCGATTGGTTGGTCCTGCGCCCGGCGGAAGCCGGTCGGCTGGACCGCGCGGACCACCGATTGCTCGGGGCCCAATACAAGGCCCGGCGCACTTTTGACCAAAGCCGCGCCGTGGCCGCGGCCGATGTCCAAGGCAAGCCCTATCTCGCCTTTGACCAGACTTTCACGGTCTATGAGCGCGTGCGTCCCAAGGTCGTGCCCAAACCCCCGGTGGTCAGTCTGCATTTTCGCGACCAGACCATCACCCCCACGCATACCGAGTCCCGCTTCGGTTTCAGTTCAATGCGGTATCAGGACCACGATGTGATCTTCGCGCACGCGCCGTCGCAATTCGACCTGCCGCAAGCGCCCGGCCTCGGCGGAGTCTCCGGCGAATTCGGCCTGCTCGACAGCGCGTGGACCGGGGACCAGTGGCACCGGTCGGCGGGGGCCATTTTTTCGATCACGCAGATCCACGCCGACGGTTCAAGCACCGTGCTCTTCCACCGCGGGCTCGATCCCGCGAATCGGCCGGAAGATCGGGGGTTTCACCCTTCCCACCTCACGCTGCCCCAAGCCGACGGCGCCAGCCTGCGCTTTCAGATCCAATTGGCCGATCGCAACAACTTCGGCTATACGCACACCTTCTGGGGCAACCTGCAGGGTCACGCCAGTGATGCGGGCAATACCACCGGCACCCGGAACGACCCGACCAAAGCCCGTGGGGTGGATTAAACAACCTTGCGGCCCATGTTCCCCGCCGCAGGCCGCCGGAAAAACAAATGAACTTGCTCCAAGAGTGGTTGGCGGACCGAATCTGGCCGGTATTTCCATGGTCGTCCCGATTCCCGGTATCCTCTCGCAAATCACCATCCATTTGAGGCCGTTCCGGCTGGAGCAAAGGTGAACGTTTTCGCACAGCTCCCCGCCCGGCTCCGTCGGCATCCGCGCACGGCGGCGATTCTGTTTGGCCTGCTGCTCGTCGTCACCGCGCTGGCCCTGCGCGCGCCGGGCATGGCTAAACAAATCTGGAATCTCGACGAGGCCTCCACCTTCACCATGGCCGAGATCGTGCGCGACGGCGGCGTGCTCTACCGCGACGCCGCCGACAACCGCACGCCGCTCGTGCCCTACCTCAAGGCCGCAATCTTCGCCGTGGTCGGCGATTGGAACGTGACCGGCGCGCACTGGGCGGTGGCCGCCATGCTGGGGCTGACGGCCATCTGGCTCTGGCGGTTGGCGCGCGCGGCCGGCGACGCCACCACGGGCCGCTGGGGCGCGGTGTTTTTCACGCTGCTCAGCTTCACCTATCTCACGGTCATGGACACGATGACCGCCCACACCGGCTGGTTTCTCGTGTTCTTTTCCGCGCTGGGGCTGTGGGGTGTGGTTTGGTTGCTGCGCGGCGGCTCGCTGCTGCTCGGGCCGCTAGCCGGAGCGCTCTTTGGTTGCGCCGCGCTCGCGAAACAACCCGGTCTGCTCGATTTCGGGGTTGGCGTAACGTTGACCGCGTTGGCCGCATGGCACGGTGGTCTTTCCTGGAGCCGGGCCGGACGCATCATCGGCGGTTTGACGGGAGGATTACTGGCCGTGCTGGTCTTGACCTGGGGCTATTTCGCCGCGCACGGCGCGTGGGACGACTTCCTGCGTTACGCGTGGAACTACAACACCAAGTTATATGTGCCCGAGGTGGCACCGATCGACCGCTTGCTCGGCATTCGCACCCCTTTCCAACTCGCGTGGCGCCACACCCCATTCGCGTTGTTCTTCGGGATGGTCGCCGCCGGCTGGTTATTGGTGGTGGCATTTCGCGGCCAAGGCCGACGGCAGGCAGACTTCCCCTTGCTGCCATGGTTGATTCTCGGTTGGACCGCCAGCGGGCTGGCTTCAACGGTGCTAAGCGGGCGGGACTTCGCGCATTATTCCATTCAGGTCTTGCCGGGGCTGAGCCTGGCCTGCGGCTGGGTTTGGCCGCGGCTCTGGAAAATGAATTGCGCGCCCTTGACCCGGGTCATCACCCGCGGCGTGCTCCTGACCGTGCTGCTTGGCTTGGGATATCATGCGGTGAAACGCTCCGCCACTTTCGACACCCGGGAAAGCCTGAGCCTCGATGTGGCGCAGGTCATCCGCGACCACACCCGCGCCGACGAACGGATTTTTGTGTGGGGCTATGAGCCGGAACTCTACGTGCTATCGCACCGCCTGCCCGCCACGCGTTTCATCTACGCGGTGTTTCTCACGGGCATGATCCCGTGGACCAACATCGATCCGCTGCGCGACACGTCCTACGCCATCGTGCCCGGATCGTGGGACGATTTTTGGGCCGATTTTCAACGCTCGCCCCCAGCCCTGATCGTGGACACGCGGGGCAACCGCGGCTTCGGCAAATATCCCTTGCGCCAGCAAACCGAGTTGTGGCGCGTGATCCAACGCGACTACGTCGAGGTCATCGATCCGCGTTCGGCTCGATACGGCTATGCGCTTTACCGGCGCGCCGCGCCGCTGGCGCCCAGTGACGCCGCGGCCCCGGCCATCGCCCAAGACTGGTCGCTCAACGCTCCCGCGCGCGTGCGCCCGGATGAAACGTTCAAAGTTTTTCTCACGCCACCCCCCGGCAGCACCGCCGTCACGCTGTGGGTGGATGAGCGCGCCTATCGCCGCGCGACCTGCCCGCCGGAGCGGCCGGGCACGCTCGCGTTCTTTGTTGATCCATCGTCACTGCCAGTCGCGACCCACACCTTGCGGGCGGTGATGGAGGGAAAAGTCGAACACGCCACCCCTGGCCAAACCGTCACCCTCGCGGCGGACGCTCCACCGCAACACCCGGTTAGAGGCCCGGCCATCCAGTTCGGTGACACCGCCATCGCGCCCTTCGACATCGAGACGGGCAATGACTCCGCCGAACTCACTCAGACGACGAGTGGATACTGGCGCACCACCACCCCGGGCTACCTGCACTACCATCGCCCCCCCGAACTGGCCGCGCTCGAAGTCCGCTACAGTCTCATGGGGGCCACCTCCACCATC
>JADLBI010000099.1 GCA_020847775.1 Opitutaceae bacterium | reverse complement strand
CGCAGCCAGACCAAGGATCAACGAGCCAGAAAGCAGGATGCGGGCTAGGGATAACATAGTGTCGCCACAAATGAGGACATCACCCCAATGCGCAAGTGAAATAGTATGGCAGAAAAATGACGACTCTCCGTGCGCTCAATGGACAACCGGGCGGATAGCCTCGCGCAATTCCGCCGCTAGGTCCTCCGAATTCCCTCCACCCATAACCGCGTAGGCAAACAACTGCGCCGGTTGGTGGCGGCGCGCCTCGCGCACGTCGCGCCACTGTCGCTCCCACCAAGACCGCCAGCCCCACGCCGTCTCCGCCAGCTCCTGGCCCCGCGACGGATCCCAAATCGTGAAGGCAACCAACATGTCTTCACCCATCCGACGAAAAAGGAAAACGTGAAATGGAATAACTCCACCGGGCCAAGTCACCTGAATCTCATCCAGCCCGCGCACCAGCTCGCAGCCCGCATAGGGCAGACAAACCGTCGGATTGTGCAAGAAGGGCACTGAACGCGCCACCTGCCCGTGCGTCCACTCGATGAAATACGCGCTATGTTGGCGCAGGTCCGAACCAATCCATGAGCCGGACACAAAACGATCTGGCCGCAACATCGCTTCAGCCGACTTGCTCAACGGCAGTTCGCGATAGGTTATCCTCTCCGTGGGCAAACGCACCGTCCACTGCGAGATGTTCGCGGCGCCCTCGGCATCACCGCGCGCATACCACCACCGTGTGCCCACCTCCGGGCCGACCAACAGCCCTAGACTCAATGCGGCCCACACCTGAATCGGCCGCAATGACGGCGCAGTTGGGGGCCCAACCGGCGATGAGGTCTTGATCAATGGCGCAGCGCGACGACGCCATTTCCATCCCACCCAACCAGTGAAACCAAGCGAAATCGCCAGCGCCAACCAGCCTGCCGGATCGTGCCACTGCTCCAACTCCCCATCCCGTCCGGTGGCCAGCCACGATAAAAGCATTATGCGAAAAAAATTGCCCGCGACCGCCGCCATCACCGCCACCCCCACCAAGGCGATGCGGCGGCCCAAACGTAGCCGCACCCAAACCCCAAAAAACAACGCCGTCATCACCGCCGCCTGCATGGAACGGATCCCGCCGCAAGCCTCATCGATGCCCACCCAGCCCCCCGCCAATTGCACACTCGTGCCCGAAGCGACCGCCGGATTGCCCATGAGATTGCTGATCTCGGCCACCACCGTCGCCACCGCGCCGCGTAGCGGTAGAAAAAACCATTGGTCGATTACCCCCGGCCACGGAATCACGCCCAACAGCACGATCAGCGGTGCGGCCACCCAACGCACACCCGCGCCTCCAGCCACCTGCCATGCGCCCAAGATCAGCAACCCCAGCAACACCGCCACATAGGCCAGCAGAGCCATCGGCCACAGGGGATACGGCGTTAGCAACAACCGCAGGGGCACGAGCAAAGTCCCCAGCGCCACCAACCATAACCAACCACACCAGCCCGGATTAGTGACACGAATCCTCGGCCGGGTGTCCCAGCGCTCATACCAGAGGTAGCCCATCAGGATCACCGCCGCCCAACCATGGCCTAGATCGGGCGCCAGCCCCCAAGTCGTCGCTAACGGAATCAAAATCAGCGTGGCCAGCACCCCGGTCCACGGCCAAATGAAGCTAGGCAGACCCAATTTTTTCGAGGCTGCGGCGTTCATGGTGGAGTGGGCGAACGATCAGGACCCATCGGCCTTGGACGCAGGCGCGGCAGCCTTGGCCTTGGCTTCCATACCCGACTCCACCCGGCGGCTGACCGGACGATCCAGCGCCTCGCGCCCCTGTCCAAACAAGGCGTGTTCTTCCGGCAGCAAGGTTTTCAATCCCGCCGCCTTGGCCGCTGCGCGGTCAAAATCCGCGCGTCGCCAAGTCATCCCATAAATATACGCCAAATAAGGAGCGCGTTCCGGCAGGGCCAGTTCCTGCGGCGGGAGTTTTTGCAAGATGTCGAGCGCCTCATTTGCCCGATCCGCCTGGGCCAGAGCGAATGCATAGCCGGTGGCGTAATACGCATTGTCCGGGGCGAATTCATAGAGCTGCCGCATGGTCTGCTTCGCCGTATTCCAAGCCGGGCTGGGCGTCGTCAACAGGGTGAGCAGGGCCCAATCGTGCCGATAGCGCAACATGCTGCCATCACTGTCGCGCAACTCGCCGATGAGTGCGCGCATGTTCTCGGTGTCACGACGTTCACGATACACATTGAATAGGGTTTGGTGCGCCCACGCTTCCTGCGGATACGCGCGAGTGATCGCCCAGAGCGCGCTTTCCCCGGCGGCCTCCCAATGCCAATAACCCGCCAGCCGATACAGCGCATTCAGCCCCGCCAGCGAACGTGCCGAGGCCGACAACGCCTCGCCCCAAATCTGCCGCTGCAAGGACGCGTTGCCGCGATCCGCCGCCAGCCGCGCCGAAAACGCCAGCCGCACAACATCGCGCTCGATCCGCCCCCACGCGCCGCTTTCCAGCAAGGCCGCCAGCCCATCCCAATCCGATTGCGCGGCGGCCAACTCAGCCCGCACCGCCGCGATTTCCGGGGCGCTCCTGATGGCTTCGCCCAAGGTCCGCAACCAGGCCGCGCCCTTCGCGGGCTGCCCGACCAGCATCGCCCACCGGGCCAAATCGGCCGCCGCCCCGGCGGACTTTTCCGCGTCAGGCATCAGGCCGGCGAACAATTCACCGAAAGGGCGGTGATCCACGTTCAGCGCAAAATTGGCCTCGTTCAGTTTGTCATTGAGCGTGGCCTGCGCATCGGTGGCGATGAGTTTAGCCAGCCGACGCGCATCGCCATGATCGCCCCGCTGCATGGCCGACAGCAACATGTCGCGCCGGATCATCAGCGCATAGCGCGGTTCTTGGCTGAATTTCTCCAGCTCCGCCCGGGCCGCTTGCACCGTCTCCGGCCGCGGACTTTTCATGCGCAGGAGCGCATGCATGATCTTGAGCTGCTCATTGGCGGGCTCCAGCCCCTTGAGCCGATCAAACAAGGCGTCCGCCACCGGCCGGTTGTCCGTGGCCAAGGCGTAACTGAGCGCCGCCTTGATTGCCGCTGGCTCGTCGGCCTGATCCAGCGGCATTCCGCGCAAGGCATCCCGCGCGGCATTGACATCGTCATATCGCAGCGCGGCGTGAATCAACGCGACGCGGTCCTGGAGCGAGTGCGCGTCCAGCAGGAGCAAACGACGTCGCAGGATCATCACCTCGGGCGAGCCCGCCTGCTCCAGCATGTCCGCCGCCACCCGCAGGGCCTGCGTGTTGCCGGGCACCGCCGTCAAAGCCACGGTCAAGGCTAGCTTGGCCTTCGGATAATCCTTTTCCGTGATGAAATCTTGCGCCTGCGCGAGCGCGCGGCGCTGTTTCCATTGCAGGTATTTAAGCTTGGCAGGTTCGTAGGCCAACCACCCCCCAATCAAAATCACCACCGCCCCCAAACCAACCACCCAACGCAATATGATAGTCTTCCTCGTGATTTCACGGGCAGTCAGAATCTGCATTCGCGAATGCAAGCCGCATCGGTCAGAGCGCGTCAAGCCACACGGCGGGCGCGCGATTTTGCCCGATCACTTTACGTCGAACCAAAATGGGGCGAAACGCTCCGTGCCCGCGTCGTTGATCTGCGCCCAGGCGACGTAGCGGCCGGGATTTGGGATCAGGAGGCGAAACGTCAGTGTCGGCCGCTTGCGATCGGGCGACACGGCCAGATTGGTCTCCAGCGGATGCAAATGCGCGAAGCCTGTGCGGTCGCGGTCAAACGCCACGACATGCGCAAACGCCTCCATCACCGGCTCCAGCCCAATCTCACCGCCGTCCGGACGCCACAGCGACAGCGTCAACACCGTTTCCTGACGGGCGCGAATTTCACCTCCCGCAGGTTGCAGATCAAATACCACGCCACCGGAGCTCGCCTGCCACGAGGGCGTTTGCGCGGCGTCGATTTGCTCTGGCGCGGGCGCGGCACCCGCCACCGTGAGCTGGCCGGAGGCGTAGAGGCTCAGGCCGGTCGCGGCGGGCGTGAAATCTGCAAAGAAGCGATACTCGCCGCCATACTCCGGCGTGAACGAAAACGCCCAATGTCCGGGTTCGCGCAGGGGTTTCGGATGCACGTGGTGATAATCCATTAGCGCCGGATCCACGATCATCAGGTGCAGCAGCTTGGTGTGCACGTTGAGCAAGTCCACCGGGCTGATGGGTTTGCCGGCGGTGGTCTTCAACACAATCGTGATCTCGACCTCGCGACCGGCCCGCGGGGGAGTCGTCGTCACTAGGCCGAGACTGACCGGCGATCGCACGGTGGTCACCGGCAGAAACTGCGGACTTGCGGGATCGCACATCTCGATCGCGTTGCCGCCTTCGACGCGAAAATCCATGTGGCTGAGGTTTGTGCCGGTCGGCAGCAGGCGAAACCCGACATAGAGCGCCGCGGCAACCAGGGTGATACGGACCACGCGCCATGCGACTGACTTTGATTGCGAATCGGCGGCGCTCATCAACGGCGCATCTTGGCCACAAAATCCTTGGGTTCCCACAGCGTGCCATCGGCGCGGTGCACGATGCGGCCGTTGGCGTTGATCAACAAAGTGCTCAGCGTGTGTTTTATAATCGGGCCGCCCTCGAACTCCGCGATGACGCCGAACTGCGCGAGCAAGTCCTTGATCGCGCGCTCCGGCCCGGTGAGGAAACTGAAGTTGCTCGTGTCGATGCCGTGCGACGCGGCGTAGTCGCGCAGCACGCCCGGGGTGTCGTATTCCGGATCCAGCGTGATGGAGATGAGTTCGAGATTTGGGACCCCGGCTTCTTTGGCTAATCGCTGGGTCTCCATCATTTTCATGGTCGCGGCCGGGCACATGGTCGCCACAGGGCAGCGCGAATAGATAAAGTTCAACATGATCTGCTTGCCGCGAAAACGCGCGCTCTGCACGACCGCGCCGGTTTGATCGTAGAGCGCGAAGTCCGGCAGGTTCTCCCCCACTTCGCGATATGCGCTGCGGCCGCGAATCAGCGTGTCTTGGCGCAACGCGTCGGCCCCGGCGCGGATCGTGTCATCCGCCGTGGGATCGACAGGCCAGATATTTTCCAAGCGAAATGTCCCCGCGTCGTCGGGCAGCAGATCGGCACGGATGCGCTGACCCGGTTTGGCGTTGGCCGCGTCGCCGGGCGACACGACGAACTCCATGACCATCTCGGGCATGAGGCCCTCGATTTCGCCGTGATGCACCACGAGCACATGCCGGGCAGTGTCCACCGAGATAATCTCCCCCTCCAAGGCGTGGCGGTTCTCTGGCGGCGGCGCGGACTCGGTTGGCGCGGACGCTGGGCGCGAGCACCCGGCCGCCAGCGCCAGCAGGGCGCACAAAAGCGAAACGGTGGATTTCATGCCCCTACGGATTCGCCGCTGGAAAAATTTGTCAAAGGGTTTGCGGCAACTAGCGCGAAGGCTTCTATCTGCGAGTTTCGCGACTCATGGCCCAGTCATCCGCAACCTCCGCACCCATCCATTACCGGCCCGCACTAGCTTGGTTTGCCGCCTTGGGGGCGGTCTGGGTATTCCTCCTGGTCACGCTGGGCGCCTTCACCACGACCATCGGCGCCGGCATGGCATTCCCCGATTGGCCGCTGTCCAACGGTTCGATCAACCCGCGGGGCTGGTTGGCCAATGTCGCGATGTTCGCCGAGCATTCTCACCGTCTCTCCGGCATGGTCATGGGCGCGATCACACTCGTCCTCGCGGTCTGGCTCTGGCGGAGTGAATCGCGCCGTTGGTTGCACCGCCTCGGTTGGGTCGCGCTGCTCATCGTCATCATTCAGGGCTTGATCGGTGGCAAACGCGTGCTGCTCGATTCGCTGGCGGTGCCAGGTTTTGAGATGACGCTCGGGCAGATGCTGCGCATCCCGCACGGGATTCTGGCACAAGTTTTCGTGTGCTCGCTGATCGCCATCGCCACGGGCTTGTCGCGCGGCTGGCTTGAGCACCGGCTGCCGGTTGCGCCTAGCGTGCGCCGGGCGGGGATCGTGTGCCTAGGCTTGCTGCTCGCGCAACTGGTCATCGCCGCGTCGATGCGGCACAATTTCGCGGGGCTGGCCATCCCCACCTTTCCGTATTCCACGCCTGGCGGCGACGTGCTGCCAGCGCATTGGGATTACCGGGTAACGCTCAATTTCCTACACCGCGCGATGGCCGTCGTGCTGACGGGCACGCTAACCTGGTTCGCAATCACCTTGTGGCGCGATCGTGGCGCTTCGCTCGCGATGCGCAACGGCGCCTCGGTGATGCTGGGACTGCTGCTGATGCAGCTCATGCTCGGCGCGCACGTCATTTGGCAGCAACGTCAACCGGAGGTCACCACCGGCCATGTCGTCTGCGGCGCCATGTTGTTGGCCGCGACTTTCTGGCTGACCTTGCTCGCCCATCGCGACAGGATTGAAGCTGATAAACCAAACTCATGACCACACCCGCGCCCAAAGCCGTGTTTGGCGATTACCTGGAACTGACCAAGCCCCGGCTGAGCATGTTGTCGGTCATGACGACGCTGATCGGCTACGCGGCCGCGCGGCCGCCTTGGGTGCCGGTCGAGTTCATCGCACTACTGATCGGCACCAGTCTCGCCGCCGGTGGTGTGGCCGCGCTCAACCAGTGGTTCGAGGCCGACACCGACGCGCGCATGAAACGCACGGCGTCCCGGCCCATCCCGGCGGGCAAGATCCCTGATGGCACGGCCTTCATCATCGGCATCATGGCGTGCATCGTGGCGCTCGGGCTGATTTTTGCCAAGGTCAACGGTCTGGCAGCGCTGTTCACCCTGCTGACGATCTTTTCCTATCTGCTATGGTATACGCCGGCCAAGCGCACCTCGCGCTGGTCCACGGAAATCGGCGCGCTCGCCGGGGCCTTCCCGCCCTTGATCGGTTGGTCGGCGGCGGAGGGCGGCGTTTCCACGCTCGGGTGGATTCTCTTCGGCATCCTCGTCATCTGGCAAATCCCGCACTTCATGGCGATCGCGTGGGTTTACCGGCGCGATTACGCGGCGGTGGATTTCCCGATGCTGTCAGTGCGCGACGAAACGGGTAACTGGGTGGCCGGTTGGTCCTTGGTCAACGCCGTGCTCCTGCTCATCCTCAGTGTGCTGCCGTGGCCGCTCGGGTTGACCACCGCGCTCTACGGCGTGGTGGCCTTGCTCGCGGGTCTATGGTTTCTGTGGTGCGCCGTGGTGTTCGTGCGGCCGACCGACCGAGATCGATCCGCGCGCAGACTCTTCCACGCCTCGATTATTTACCTGCCGATCACGCTCTTGGCCCTCGTCGCCGACCGCGTGCTGTTTTTCTAATGCACGTCCACGACATCCCTGCGATCAACGCGACCCTCAACGGTCTGGCCACAGTGCTGCTCACGATCGGCTTTATCCTGATCAGACGCGGCCATCGCGTGGCGCACCGCCGGGTCATGATTTCGGCCTGCGTGGTGTCCACAGTATTCTTGATCGGCTACGTCGGCCACAAGGTATTGGTGCGCGGCGTCCACACCCCGTTTGGCGGCGAGGGCGCGATCCGCACGGTCTATTTCGTGATGCTGCTCACGCACATTGTGCTGGCGATCGCGATCGCTTGGCTGGTGCCGCGCACATTTTGGTTCGCGATCAAGGGCGATTACGACCGCCACCGTGCCTGGGCGCGGTGGACCTTCCCGATCTGGTATTACGTCTCGATCACCGGCGTGCTGGTTTACTTCTTCCTCTACCAGTGGTGGCCGGTGGCGCGCTGAACCGGAGCGCAAAAAAGCCGGGCGCGCGGCCCGGCTAGTGATAATGACCAGCGGCCAAAGCCGCGGGGCTTACTTGACGATGATCTTGCCGTGCATGCCGACCTGATAGTGGGCCGGGAACGAGCAGAGGAAGGGATATTCGCCAGCTTGGTCGAGCTTGATGGTGATCGTGTCGGATTCCT
>JADLBI010000098.1 GCA_020847775.1 Opitutaceae bacterium | reverse complement strand
GTGGAGCTGGCCGCAACTTCCTGGGCCCACACGGGTGCCCAAGACAACGCGACCAACGCCGCCAAGCAGGCGGCCAAGCGTCGCTTGGTCACCGGTGCTAGGTAGCTTTGTTCTGGTTTCATTTGTTCGTTGGTGTCTTTCGTTTGCTATCTGGTCGGCAGGTGGCCGAACCAAAAGGGGAGATTTAAAATCTTGGCGGGTCGGGGGAGAAATTAAGGCTCTGCGCCCGGCGGGCTTACTTTTATAGACAAACCACCCCCAATGGTGGATTGACCAAACGGAGAAACCAATTACCGGATGGCCAAAGTCTTTGGAGTAAGCTGATCGTCGGGCGCAGAGAAAGGCACAAAAGGGTTGGTGGTGGGGTGGGTGATTGTGCCCTTAAAGCCGGTCGGGCGACAGGGGCTTGAATACCTAGAATAAGGTAGGTCATTTGGAGGGCTGTGGAGCGGTCTGGGATTTGGCGGGCGTTGATCGCTCCAGTCGGGAACGGATGGTGCCGCCGTCTTTGCTGATGCGCACCATGCCTAGCCGGATGGCTTCGCGCACCAGCTTGGCGCTGCTGGTGATGTCTAGCTTGCGCATGATGTTGCGCCGGTGCGTCTGTACTGTGGTCTCACTCAAGTTCAGTCGTCGGGCTACCTCCAAATTGCCACTGCCGTCGCCAATTTCGGAAAACACCACCAGTTCGGCCGCGGTCAGCCGCTGGGCTAAAATCCCGGGGGGATTGCGCTCGATGATATGTTGGCGCAGCGACGGGCTGATGTAGGGCTCGCGAATGGCGACGAGCCGCAGGGCCTTCACCAAGGCGGGAACATCTTCCTCCATGATATCAATCAATCCGTCGAAGCGTGCGGTCCGCAGCACTTGCATGGAAAACTCCCTGGGGTGGTTGAGCGCGACCAACACCCGGGAAGCCAGTTTTTCATCGGCAATCAAGGGTAGAAGATCCACGCCATCGACATCGGGTAAAGCGGTGGATAACAGTAAGATATGTGTTGGCGATTTCCGTAATTCAGCCATTGCTTCTGCACCGGTGCAAGCCGCCCGGATGACCGCGTTCGGGAATGCTTGATGGCAGACGCTCTGTAGGGCTTCCGCATAAGTTTTACCCCATTGCACGATCAACACGTCAGTTACGTCGTTCACGGGAACAGGTGGTTGCGGCGGCGGCGGCGCGCAACTAGGCACGGTGGTTTCTAGAGTAGGCATTGGGGGGCCGTATCAGTTTGCCCAAACGAATTGGGCTAGGTCATTAGATACGCCACCGCGCTAAATACGTTACGCGGACACATACTTAATTTTAAGTATGCCATCATCCACCACCCCAAATGACGGGCAATCAGGATTGCCCCGCAGGCGGCGCGGCCCTGAATGCAGGTCTGATGCTCCCCATCAATCCCTTGCTGCAACTCGTCCCCCTGCGCGCCCAACGCGGGGTCATGCGCCTCGCCGAAATGATCTGGCGTGAACCGCGCCCGCTGCGCGTCGAGGCCACCGCCTCGCGCCCGGATCACGTGTCGCTGGCGGTCGCGCAGAAATCGCCTCGCCACGCCGTGCGCGACGGCGCGGGCTGGGGTCGGCTTTACGACCAACGGTGGTGCCGCGTGGCCATCCCGACCGGCGGCGGCCGGTGGCTGCATTGGGACGAACAGGGCGAGGCCACGTTGTTTGTGGGCGGCGTGCCTTTCTACGGTTTCGACGTGGCGCACCGGTATTGCGAGCTGCCCGCCGGCACGCGCGAGGTGTGGGTCGAGAGTTTGTGCGTGCAGGCGGCGATCTGGCATCCCGACGCGAAAGGGCTGGGGGCGGAGGGCAATGTTTTCCGCGGCGCCCGGCTACTACGTCGCGACGACGAAGCGTGGCACGCGTATCACGACCTCAACTGCCTTTACGATTGGATGCTCGATCTGCGCGTGCGGGAACATCCCGGTCTCGCGCGCGAACCCTACAGCATGGCGCAGCAAGCGCCGCTCACCGACGTGTCGCCACTCTACCGCCGGTTGCTGCGCGGGCTCGACACCGCGCTCGACGCCTTCGACACCGGCGGCGTGGGCGCGTTGCGGCGCGCGCTGCTGATAGTGTATGCTGAAATGCGCGATCCGCGGCCGTTCAGCCGCGCCGCGCTTACCGGGCATTCGCACCTCGATCTCGTGTGGCTCTGGGATGAGCAAATTGGCGAGGGGAAGGCCGTGCACACGTTCGCCAACGTGAATCGGTTGATGGACCGGTATCCCGAGTTTCGTTTCGCCTACTCGCAACCGGCCAGTTACGAAGCCGTGGGCCGTCGCGCCCCGGCGCTACTGCGCGCGGTGCGGGCGCGGTTGCGCTCCGGCCAGTGGGAGGCCACCGGCGGCATGTATGTCGAAAGCGATTCGCACGTCGCCTGCGGCGAAGGGCTCGCGCGCGCCTTCGTGTTGGGCCAGGAATCTTTCGTCAAGCTCACCGGCCGCCGCTCGCGCTCGCTGTGGCTGCCCGACTTGTTCGGCTTTAGCGCGTGCCTGCCGCAGCTCATGCGGTTGAGCGGCGTGGATTATTTTTTCACCACCAAGACTACTTGGAACACCGTCAACCGCTTTCCGCATTCGAGCTTCGTCTGGCGCGGCCCCGGCGGTCATGCGGTGGTCAGCCACGTCACCCAAGGCGTGCAGTTCAACAACACGGTTTCGGTCGAGCAGTTGCGCGCGGCCTCGCACCAGCACCAGCAGGGCGACTTGCACGACGAGTTTCTCATGCCCAACGGCTGGGGCGACGGCGGCGGCGGTCCAAGTGAGGAAATGTGTGAACGCGCGCGGCGGCTCAACGCGTTGCGCGGCCTGCCCGCGCTCCAGTGGGATCAGCCCGAGGCGTTTTTTGACCGCCTCGCCAAAAAACGCGCCCAACTGCCCGCGCTCGATGGCGAGATCTACCTCGAATACCACCGCGGCACCTTCACCACGCAGAGCCGCGTCAAGGCGCATTTCCGCCAACTCGAGCGCGCGCTGCAATTGCGCGAAGCCGTGCTGGTGACGACGCGCGGAGCACCCGACGCCGCGCTCGACCACGCTTGGCGGCGCATGGTGTTCGCGCAGTTTCACGACTACATCCCCGGCAGTTCGATCCCCGAGGTTTATGCGCAAGGCTTGCCCGAGCTCGCGCGGCTCACGCGCACGCAAACTACGGCGGCGCGGCAATCCCTCGGCGCGGCGGGCGAGGCCTGCCTCTTCAATCCGCTGCCGGTGCCTCGCCGCTGGGTCGCGGGTGGACGCGTGGTGGAGCTGCCGCCCTTGGCCGGCGTGCGCGTGGCCTCTGCGACGGTGCGCGGCGTCGAGCCCGTCAAGGTGGCGGGCCGCACGCTCGGCAATGGCCGCGTCTCCGCGCGGCTCGACGCGCTCGGCGGACTGGCCGCGCTCAGCGTTGATGGGCGCGCGGTGGCCTTGGCCGCCCACGCCGGCGAGCTGGTGGTTTATCCAGAGCAGCCCGCGAACTTCGCCCCATGGGACATCGACCGGCATTCGCTCTCGTTGGGTGAACCCGCGCGCCGCACGGCGAAGCTGACGGTGGAAAAACACGGGTTGGCCGTCACGCGGGCCGTCGGCCGCAAGAGCATGGCCACGATCCGCTACTCACTGCGCCCCGGCGAGAGCGTGCTGCGGGTTTCGGTTGAACTCGACTGGCAGGAGCCGGAGGTCCTGTTGAAACTGCATTTCCCGACGGACTATCGCGGTCGCGAGGTGCGCTGCGGCACGCCGTTTGGCAGCGTGTTGCGCCCGCAGCTCGCGACGACCCGTGAGGCGGAAGCGATGTGGGAATGGCCGATGAGCCGTTGGGCCACCGTGAGCGATGAGGGTGAGCGCGAGGGACTGTTTGTCGTGGCCGAAGCGAAATACGGCGTGAGCTGCCGCGACGGCGATCTCGGGGTCACGCTGTTGCGCACGCCGAAACACGTCGGCTACGAGGATCACGGCCGCGCGTATCCCGCGCACCTGAGCCGGTTGCCGCCGCCCGCGACGGTTTTCACCGATCTCGGCCGACATACGATCGAGCTCGCGTTGGGCCGCTATGACCTCGCCGCGCCGCGCGCCGAACAACCGGCCGTGCTGGCGGAGACGCTTTTCACGCCGCCCGTGTCTTATCGCGGCGCGCCGGTGGCGTCGGCGTTTGGCGGACTCGAAGGCGGCGAGACCTTGGTTCCGCATTGGGCGCGACCGCTGGGCCGCGAACGCTGGGTGTTGCGCCTGCACGAGATCGCCGGCCAACGCGGCACTGCCAAACTCAAGCTCGCACCCGGCTGGCGCGCGCACCCGGTCAACCTGCTGGGCGAGAAAACCCTCGGCGGCCTGCGCGGCACTCACCTGCGTTTCGCGCCCTATGACATCATCAGCCTAGAAATCACGCGCTCAAACCAACTGTCACGTAATCCGTGACACTTTCCCGTTCCCGCTTTTCGGCACATCCACCAACCAAACCAGCAGGCGCAAGGCCCGTTCCGTGTCCGGGCAGGCGGTCTTGGCGACAAGGTATTCGTGCACCCGTTGGCGCGGCACGCCAAGTTCGCGGGCCAGATTGGCCTTGTCACCGTAGCGCCGAATTTTCCCGGCCGTGAGTTTGGCCAGCTCATTCCACAGCGGAGTGTCTGGCCCCGGCCGCAAGGTGGCACCGACGTTTTTGCGCCTTGCGGCCCGGTAGTGTTTGTGGGCGGCGACGGCGGTCTCGCGCGCCGCGTCAGCCAACAAATCGGCCAACTCGCCGAGCGCTACCAATCGCGGATGCAAGTATTGGCTCATGCCGGACTGTGTCACGTATTACGTGACACTGCAAGTTATCATTCCGGCCAGATTTTCGCGCAGATTAACCTATGTAAGCAGGGTTTTTATGCACCTGATCTGGGTCTGCCGAGTGTCACGTAATACGTGACACTTGATTTGCGATGGTAGCAACGGGCGCGGGTGATGAATGTTCTGCGCGATTTCCCTCGTGCCGTTAGAGCGAATGGTTACTGGCTATCTTCACCCATCCCATCACATATCATGAAACCTGTCCGTTATGGCATCATCGGTGCCGGCCAGATCGCAGAATACATGGCTCCCGCCTTCACCGAGGGCCGCGATGCCGTCGCCGTCGCGGTGGCGGATGTCAATCTGGCCGCCGCGCAAAAAATCGCCGCAGCCACCGGCGCGGGCAAAGCCTGCGCCGATTGGCGCGAATTATTGGTGGACCCGGCAATTGACGCGATCTACATCGCGACGCCGCCATTTCTGCACAAGGAGATGAGCATCGCGGCACTGCGGGCCGGCAAGCACGTGTGCTGCGAGAAACCGTTTGTGATCACCCAAGCGGAGGCGCGCGAGGTGATGGCGGTCCATGCGACCGTCCCTCACCTCAAGTTCACCTGCAACATCTCGCGCTTCCACGATAGTGGGGTGGCACGCGCCGCGCGGGCGCTGGTCACCGAGGGCAGATTGGGCGCGCTCTACCGCATCCATTTCGAGCATGTCTCCCCGCCTTATCCGCCGGGCTACGTGCTGCCGGCCTGGCGCAACGACCCGAAGCGCAACGGCGGCGGCATATCCTTCGACTGGGGCGTCTATGACCTCGGCTGGTTAAGCTATGTGTTGGGCCAGCGCTTCCGTCCGCGCACGGTCTTCGCCACCATGGGCAATTATTTTCCGCTCACGCCCGAACGCGTGCCGCCCTGCCTCGACGTGGACGGCTGGTTCGCGGCGGAAATTCTCTGCGAGGATGGGCTGAGCATCCACTGGGAGCGCCGGTCGTCCGAACACGGCCCGCTCCGGCACAACATTGAGTTTCGCGGCACGAAGGGCGGCTTTGACACCCGCTTCATCCCG
>JADLBI010000097.1 GCA_020847775.1 Opitutaceae bacterium | reverse complement strand
GTTCTCCCTCCTGCGCGAAAAGATCATCGACGTGCTCGACTCGCTCACCGAGCGCGAACAACGCGTGCTCAAGCTGCGCTTCGGCCTCACCGACGGCTACAGCCGCACACTCGAGGAGGTCGGCAAGCAATTCAAAGTCACCCGCGAACGCATTCGCCAAATCGAGGCCAAGGCCCTGCGCAAGATGCGCCACCCGACGCGCATCCGCCAGCTCCACGGCTTCTTCGACGCCGAGCAAATCGACAACGCGCAAAATCTCATGAAGGTCGCCGCCGGAGCTAATCCCGCCGCCGGGCTCAATCCGGGCCTAGGCGCGCTAGGCTCCGCGCTCCTGCCTCCGCGCCGCTGACCTGTTTCCCGCTTTACAGCCCAGCGCATTCAACTAGCCTTTGCCCATGGACTTCATCCCCGCCGTTTTCTTCGGCATCTTCGGACTCGGCACCCCCGAGTTGATCATCATTTTGGTGATCTTACTCGTGCTGTTAGGCGGCGCCAAACTACCCTCGCTCGCCAAGGGCCTCGGCCAGTCCATCAAGGAATTCAAAAAGGCCAGCAAAGACGACACAGAGGCCAAGGCCGACGAGTCCAAGCAAAAGCCTGACGACAAGGCCTGAGTTTTGTCGGTCAGTCACAGTCAATATGCGGACCGCTCCGTTCTTGACGCCATCCTTGCCGTTAACGCTTGAAGGTTTGTAACCATACCACCGCACCAAGCTTGTCGCAGGTAGCCGCTGTGCGCACCAGCAACGCTCGTGCCGCCACGTTGGGATTTTCCCGCGCAAGTTTCCGTCCCGCATTGGATTTACCGCGTTGACACCCCCTCGCGGGACCGATTCGTTCCCGTTGGCGGAACAGCGCCACCCTATCCCGCAAACATGGCAGCCAACCTCCTCGGTTATTTTTCCAACGACATCGGCATCGACTTGGGCACCGCCAACACCCTCGTCTATCTGAAGGACAAGGGCATCGTCCTGCGCGAACCTTCGGTCGTCGCCCTCGACACCAACACCCGCAAGGTGCGCGCCGTCGGTAATGAAGCCAAGCGCATGCTCGGCCGCACCCCCGGTAACATCACCGCCATCCGACCGATGAAAGACGGCGTCATCGCCGATTTCGACGTGACCGAGGCGATGATGCGCTACTTCATCCGCAAGGTTTCCAGCTCCTCGTTCCGCGCACCGCCACGCGTGGTCATCGCCATCCCCTCCGGCATCACCGAGGTAGAAAAACGCGCCGTCAAAGACTCCGCCCTGCACGCCGGTGCCCGCGATGTCATCACCATCCCCGAGCCCATGGCCGCCGCCATCGGCGTGGGCCTGCCGATCGACGAACCCGCGGCCAACATGATCGTGGACATCGGTGGCGGCACCACCGAGATCGCCATCATCTCCCTCAACGGCATCGTCTTTTCCAAATCCATCCGCGTCGCCGGCGACGAACTCGACAGCGCCATCATCAACTACATGAAGCGCGCCTACAACCTGCTGATCGGCGAGCGCACCGCCGAAGAAATCAAGTGCCGCGTCGGCTCCGCGTATCCGCTGGAAGAGGAACTGACGATGGAGGTCAAGGGCCGCGATTCTGTCGCGGGCTTACCCAAGACCATCCACATCACCTCGCAGGAGATTCGCGAGGCGCTCAGCGATACCATCGCCTCGATCGTGGACGCGGTGCGCGTCACCCTCGAGCGCTGCCCGCCGGAACTCTCCGCCGATCTAGTGGATCGCGGCTTCGTCATGGCCGGCGGCGGCGCGCTCATTCGCGGCATCGACCGCCTACTCAGCGACAAGACCGGCTTGCCCGTCACCATCGCCGACGATCCGCTTTCCGCCGTGGCCAACGGCACCGGCGAGGTGCTCAACGACCTCTCCTGGTTGATGCAGCACGTCTGAGCGAATTACGAATTCGCAATTTACGATTGGCGGGAAGGTGAGGCTCGCGTCCGCTGGAAAATCGCAATTTGTAATTTGTAACTCGTAAATCTCCCGTGCCTCCCCGCCGCCTCGACCAAGCCAAACCTTTCCTAACGCTGGGCCTTGTCGTCGCCGTTTGGTTGGTGGTGCCCGTGGCGGTCAAATCCTTCATGCGGGCCTCGTTCTTCGAGTTGCAGGCGCCGATCTCCGTCAGCGCGTCCCACCTGCGCGATTTGCAGGAATACTGGTCGTTGCGCACCCAATCCAAGCGCGAGCTCATCGAAGCCGGCCGCGATCTCGCCCGCGTCAACGCCTCCTACGCGCTTGCCGCCCAGGAAAACACCACGCTCCACGCCGAGCTCGACCGCCTGAAAAATCTACTGCGCCTGCCGCCGATGCCCGCGCACCGATTGGAATACGCGCGCGTCGTGCGGCGCGATTTTTCCGCCTGGTGGCAGCGCCTGGTCATCCGCAAAGGCCGCGACTACGGCATCCCCGTCGGCGCGCCAGTCGTGTTTTCCGGAGGCGTGGTGGGCCGTATCGCCGAAGTCCACGCCTACACCTCGGTGGTCGAGCTCGTCGGCAGCCCCGGCGTGCGCCTCGCCGCCGTGATTGAAGGCGACGACCGCCCCATGAGTTTCCAAGGCGGCCTGAACCCCGCCTTCGGTCCGGCCAAGGGCGTGATCGAATTCGTGCCGCTCGATCTCTTCGCCGGCCCGACCTTGACCAAACGCCTCGTCACCTCCGGTCTTGGCGGCGTCTTTCCCGCGGGGCTCACCCTCGGTCGTGTGATCAAACTCGAACCCAGCACAGACGGGCTCTTCAAGACGGGAGAGGTCGAGCTAGATCCCCGACTCGGTGAGCTCACCGAGGTCACCGTCCTCGTGCCCCTCGCCCCCAACTGACGCCATGCGCCGGACTTGGTTGCTGATATTTGGCGCGTTCTTGCTGCTGTGGACCATCACGGCGCAGACGAACCATTATCTGTCAGGTCGTGGCACGCACCTGTTCGTCGGCGCGCTCTTCATCACTGTGACCGCGCTACGTCTGCCCGTCCGCGGCGGATTACTACTCTCGGCCGCCGTCGGCCTGCTGTGCGACGCCACCACCCCGGTTCCCCCGGGCACCCATCTGCTGCTGTTTGCCGCCGTCCATGCGCTCATCTGTCAATTCCGACACCGCGTGCCCGCCGATCTTTGCGCCACGCAACTCCTCCTTGCTCTCGCCGCCAACGCCGCGCTCTATCTGGCTCTGTCCAGTATTTTGATCGCGCGCCACCCCCTCCTCGCGCAGCAGTGGCCGCGCCTGGGTTGGGACTTGCTCTGGTCGGAAGTTTTCATCGCGTTGATCGGCCCGTGGTTTTTCGCCCTGCAAGGTCGCGTCATCGACCTCGACCGCTTCGCCTTGCGCGAACACCTTTGACGCGTCATGGCCGACCTCTCCTCACAGTCTGGCAATCTCGTCGAGTCCCACAAAGGCTACGATCCGCGCGTCATTCTGTTCTATTTCATCATCGCGCTGCTGCTCCTGACGCTCGGCGGCGGCGTAGCCTACCAGCAACTTTTTCGCTCTGACGCGCACCATGAGCGGGAGCGCATGCAGAGCCAGCGCCGCATCCTCGTGCCCGGCCCGCGCGGTAATATTTATGATCGCGACGGCCAGCTCCTCGTCGGCAACCGGCCTCGCTTCTCCGCCGTGCTCTATCTCGACGAGCTGCGCCGCGAGTTCCGCCGCGAATATATCCGCATCCGCAAAAACTACCGCGACACCGGCGACAAGGATCTGCCCTCGCCCCACCAATTGGAGCAGATCGCCCGCGTCAGTGTCGTTCAACGCTACCTCGATCAGGTCAACGCCATCCTCGGCCGCGATGGAAAAGTGGACGGCCCCGACCTCACCCGCCATTTCTTCCGCGAGCTGCTCCTGCCCTACACCCTGCTCGACGATCTTGAGCCGAAGGAATACGCCCGCCTGCTCGAAAGCCTGCCCGTCAGCTCTCCCCTCCAAGTTTACACCTCCAGCACGCGCTACTATCCCTACGGCCCGGCCGCCGCCCACACCTTAGGCTACGTTGGCGTCAACCCCGACATCGATGCCGAAGATTTTCCCGGCGACGACCTGCGCACCTTCAAACTCAAGGGCAGCATCGGGCGCGATGGTCTCGAAAAAACCTTCGACGAACGCCTGCAAGGTGAAGCTGGTGGCACCATCTTCCGCGTCGATCCTGCTGGCTACCGCATTAATCCACCGCTCGACAAAAAGACCCCGGTGCAGGGCGGCAATATCGTCACCTCGCTCGACATGGATCTTCAGCAAGCCGCCGAGACCAAGCTACGCGAGTTCGAGTCCCCCGGGGCGGCCGTAGCGATGGATGTAAACACCGGTGAAGTCCTCGTGCTCGCCAGCGTGCCTGATTACAACCTGAACATTTTTTCGCCGCGACTATCGCAAACCGACAGTCAGGACATCGAGGCCCGCCAAGCCTGGGCCAACCGTGCCATCAGCAGCGCCTACCCACCCGGCTCAACCTTCAAAATTCTCACCAGCATCGCCGCCCTCCGCTCCGGCAAAGTCGTGCCCGACGAACCCATCATCAACTGCCAGGGCTCGTTTGAACGCAACGGCCGACGTTACGTTTGTTACAACGGTCGCGGCCACCACGGCGAAGTGTTGTTGCCCGAGGCTATTTCATCCAGCTGCGATATATTTTTCTATGAAGCCGGCTGGCGCACCACCGCCGAGCAGGTCGCCGCCGAGGCGCGCCGATTTCATCTGGACCGCCCCACCGGCATCGAGCTCCCGCATGAGACCAGCCGCATGGTCATACCCGACAACGCATGGAAAGTGGAGCACATCGGTCAGAAATGGTTTCCCGGCGATACCGCCAACATGGCCATCGGCCAGGGCTACGTGCTTGTCACCCCTCTGGAAATGGCCGCCTTCACCGCCTCCATCGCGCGCAACGAGGTTTACACCAAGCCCACCCTCCTGCACCAACCCAACGCCCCGCGCCAACGCCACGAATCCATCGGCCTCACCGATTCACAGCGCGCCGAAGTTATCGACGGCATGGTAGGCTGCACCACCACCGGAACGGCCAAAGTGCTCACCAATCTCCCCGCGCTCCGTGTGCCCGGCGTCACCATCGCGGGCAAAACTGGCACCGCGCAAATCCCGGGGAATAAAAACGCCGCTTGGTTCATCTGCTTCGCCCCGGCCGAGAAACCCGAGATCGCCGTCGCCGTCGTCATCGAAGGCGACACCGCCGGCGAGGAATTCGGCGGCGGCCTCTACGCCGCCCCTGTCGCCAGCCGCATCCTGCAGGAATACTTCCGCAAGAAAAACTCTTCCCCCCAACCCGCCATCCAACCGTTCAAAACGGCCGCGGCGGAGTAGCCCGCCGCCCCACACGCCGCCATTCGCGCCGCGCGCGCGCATAGGTTTGACTAGGATTCGGCCACCTTTCCGCCGCACCGTAGCGCAACCGCCACAGGTCGTCGCGCACCGCCTGCCATTCTTCACTCCGCACTCCGCCTTCCGCATCCCGCATTCGCACCAACCAGCGACCCGCCTCCGCGCGCACAGGATGCAATTTATGCTTCCGCCACACCACCAAGCGCACGCGACGTGCTGCCACGATTACCTGCCCCACCGCCGCGCCTGAGGCCAGCACGCCACCAACAACCGATACCCCGCGACCCAGATTCCACGGCGATTGCAACCACGCCTTGAACTGTTCGCCCGTGCGTTGCAGCCACTCGCGCAGACGACGACTCGTCTCCTGCGCGGCGTCCTTCACCGCTTTCACCGTCTCGACCTGAGTGTTCTGGTCAAAGTTGACGATGCGGCGATACCAGAAGATGCGCAGGCTGTCCCAACGCGCCGACCAGCTGCGGTCCACCTCGCGCGTCTGAGCCCCCGTCAATCGCAGATTCTCTTGAGCCAGCATCGCCGCGCCCGGCGTCGGATCCGCGCGCAGCCACGAACGCGCTTCGCGGTCAAACACCTCGCACCACGCGTGGGCGTCGGAGTTGCGCAAGGTGTAATTGTTGCTGAACCCGTTCCAACTGCCGCCGCGAAAACCCGTGACCACGCGCGCTGGAAATCCCGCGCTCCGCGCCAGCACCACCAGCGCGCCCGCGAACAATTCACAATGCCCCGGCGCGGCGGACAACATCCAGCGCACGAGTGGATCGCCCGCGCCGGCGGGCGTCTGCGATTGCAGTCCGTAGCGGTGCTTGCGTTGCAGCCACTGGCTCGCCCGCCGGGCAAACTCCGCGGCGGACAACGCCTCGCCACCTGAAATCTCACGCTCAATTTCCCGCAACTTGCCTTGGTCTTCCGCTGATAGTTCCAAGCGCAAAGTCGTGGGCGATGCGCCGTCACCCTTCGTCCAGCGTTGGGCAAACGCCTCGTCACGCAGCGCCACCCCGCTCAACATGCCC
>JADLBI010000096.1 GCA_020847775.1 Opitutaceae bacterium | reverse complement strand
GTTCAACGGCCACCATTGCCAGGTGCCGGTCACGCACAACGGCAAGCTGACCGACGAAGTAAAGAGCTACCTCGCGTTTACCGACGACCTCTTCAAACTCTGGAAGAGCGCCAAACAAAACGCCGATCGCACACTTTATGTCTGTCCCGAGCTCGGGCCCTACCACCAAGGCGGTGCCGGCTACAACATCACTGGCCTCCCCCCGGCTTGGCCCGATGCGGCCGTGCTGCGCAAGGAGCTCGCCAAGTCCTGGGCGCGCGCGAAGTAAGCACGCTAGATTGCCCCTCAGCCACCGGCCGGCTCCTTTCGAGCCGGCCGGTATGTTTCATGGCTTCAGGCGTATTTCGCCTTGATGGTCCGACCAACCCGCGCGCTTTGCCCGGCTAGATCGAGAATATGAATCGTGCGCCGCGCCCATTCCGGTGAGATGACCAGGCGTTCGCCCTTGGACAAGTGGGCCGCGATGTTCTCGTAATACTTGGCCCACTGCTCCGGCGGATTCTTCGCCTTGGTCACCGTCGTGACCTCGCCTTGCTTCACCGTGATCTCATGATGATCATACTCCCACAGGAACGAACCCTTGGTGCCGGTGATCTCCATCATGCCACGCTTGGGATTAGGGTCGATATGACTGATCGTCAGCGTGACCCAGACTCCGCTCTTAAAGCGAATCACGGCCTGCGCCTCGTCCTCCACGGTGTCTTGACCCCATTTGGATTGTGCGGACCAGTAGCCAGCTTTGGCAAAACCGGTGACTTCGACGACGTCGGAATCGACCACCTGCAAGGCGTATTCGAGTAGATGCACGCCCCAATCGTAAAGGATGCCGCCCGAGATGGATTTGCTGCCGCGCCACCAATCGCCCGGCTTGCTCCAACCTCCCATGTGAGCCTCAATCCGCACGATCTCGCCGAGCATCCCGGACCTGACCACCTCAAGGGCCCGCATGATCGAGCCATCCCAATGCCGGTTGTGGAAGGTTGACACCATCACGCCGGCCTTTTTCGCGGCGGCGATCATGGCGTCGCATTCCTCCGTCGTGATGGCAAAGGGCTTTTCGCAAACGACGTGGCGGCCGGCCTTGAGACACTTCAGCGCCAACGGCGCGTGTGTGTTGTGCGGCGTGATGAGCACGACGAGATTCACGTCGGACTTTTTCAACATCTCGTCCACATTCGCGTAGGTCTGGATGCCGGGGAACTCCTGAGCCGCAATCGCCAGGCGCGCCGCGTCCGGTTCGGCCACGGCGCACGGCGTCATGCCCGCCTTCGCCATGTCCTGCAGGTGCATGCGCCCCATGTTAAAGGCGCCGCCATAGCCGACGACGCCCACCTTGATGTCAGATACTTTTTTGAACGCGGTTTTCATGTTCGGAGTCAATCAACGCGCCGCCCAGCTCATGCCACGAAGCGTGATTTCAAGCTGCTCGGGGTAGTCGTCAAACTCGCTGCGCTGGTGGCCGGCGGCGGAATAGAACACGCGGCCTTCGCCGTGCACCTTTTTCCAGACAAACGGCATTTCCACCCCGTTAGTCCACGGCACGCTCACGGATTGGTGCGTCGTCACCGCGAGCACCTCGTTGCGCGGATCAACCAGCATGTAGTATTGCTCGCTCTTCACCGCGAAGTCCGGGATGCCGCGCGTGATCGGGTCGTCATGGTTCACGATGCGGATGACGTAGTCCTTGACGTTGTCCGGATGCGCCACGAACTGCCCGCCGGTCATCCATTGATAGGCCAGCGACCCGCGGAACGCGTCGCCCATGCCGCCGTGAAACCCCGCGATGCCCACGCCGCCGAGCACGGCATTGACGAGATTCTGCTCCTGCGTCGCGGTCAGCGTGCCCATCGTCCAGATCGGCACGATCAGTGAATACGTCCCAAGCCGCGCCGCGTCCTCCAGAGTCGTCAGCGTGTCCGTCACATCGACGGCAAAACCGCGTTCGCGGAGCTTGGTGGCGAAGAGTTCGCCGCATTCGACGGGTTGATGGCCGTCCCAGCCGCCTTGTAATATTAAAGCTTGTTTGGGCGATTTTGACATGTGGGTTCTATGAGGTTTGGGGAAGACCACTCATGAAGTTGGCTTTGTGAGAACGAGCAACCTATTCCGCACGCTGCATGATTTCGGTTAGACAAGAGCATCCCTTGCAAACATGATGCCTTCGCCCCATGCTGGACCCAGCCCATCGCAAGACGATCTTCATTCTAGCGCTTGCCGCCGCCCTAGCCTGCGCGTTGATCGCGCTGGTTATGCAAGACGATCTGCGCGATCGCTTGGGCTCATCCTTCTACATTGTGGGCATGGCCATTATCGGCTCCGTATTACTGGTGCTCGCCGGTTATGTCTGGGATCGCTCGATGATCGAACGTATTCGCGCTCTGCGAGCCACCGCCCAAAACGCCCGGCACGAGCCGGAGTATGACGGAGCCGAGCCATCGGATCACGATGAGATCATCGGGCTTGCGCGCAAAATCGAACGCATGGCGAAGTCCTTGCAAAAAGTCGAAGCCAGTTACCGCGGCGTCGTTGAGGATCAGATCGATCTCATCTGCCGATACAAACCCGACGGTCGGCTCACCTTCGTCAACGGTGCCTACGCCCGGGCCTTCGGCCAAAAACGCACCGAACTCATCGGCAAGCCGATCCCGTTTTCCGATGCCGGTCATATCGCCGCCCAAGAGACCCAGACCAAGGAGCAGAAACTATTGCTCGCGGATGGCCGCGATGTGGTAATCAGCTGGACGCAACGCCCCATTCGCGATGATCAAGGCGCTTTGTTAGAGTATCAGGCCGTCGGCCATGATATCACTGAACGCAAACTTGCCGAGGCCGCGCTTCGCCGCGCCAAGGAGACGGCCGAGGCCGCGGACCACGCCAAGGGGCATTTTTTGGCCGTCGTTAGTCATGAGATCCGCACCCCCATCAATGGCATCAATGGTTTCGCCGCCATGCTGGCCGACACGGAACTAAATGAAGAGCAGCGCGAGCAAGTGGATATGATTCGGCGCAGCAGTCTCGCTCTCTCCAACCTCATCAACGACATTCTCGATCTCTCTAAAATTGAATCTGGCACGGTTGAAATCGGGCACTCTCCTTTCGCCCTGCACAAATGCCTCTCCGATGTTTGTGCTATTTTTACCCCAGTGGCACGTGGCAAAGGCCTGACCCTGCGCTGCGATTTGGCGCCGGAAGTGCCCGCTATAGTCATGGGCGATGAGATTCGTCTGCGCCAGATTTTGACCAACCTGATCGGCAACGCGATCAAGTTCACCGACAAGGGCGGGATTGCGATCAGCGTGTCGTGCAGTAAGAGCGCACAGTCGACCGATGGGTTACACACCCTGCGCCTCTTTTCTACAATCACCGACACCGGTGTAGGCATCGCGCCAGAGAAAATCAACCGCCTGTTCCAACCTTTCAGTCAGGTGGACAGCGACCAGACGCGCCGCCACAGCGGCACCGGACTAGGCTTGGCCATTTCTAAACGTCTGTGCGCAATGATGGGTGGGTCTATTTCGGTCGAAAGTGTTCCGGGCGAAGGCAGCACTTTTCGCTTCACCGTCGAGATGACATATCAAAGTGGCGATACCCGCCCCCCAGTCCCGGTCAGCTGATGTCGGGCAAGGCTCCCGCAAATTTCATTTCAGTTCTTGCCCGGACAAATAATTTACCCCAACTTGCGCCCCCTGTCAGCGTGGCGCGGTAGCCAAGTGGTAAGGCCGAGCTCTGCAAAAGCTCTATCCGCCGGTTCGATTCCGGCCCGCGCCTCCAATCTCCACGTTTTGATAAATCCAAACGGGGAGTAACATGCGGCAGAACCATGTGATTACGGGTTGCCAAACCCCCGCCTGCCCACACGGTGACTGCATAACCGGGACATCTTCCCATGCTGCACATGTCAACATTGCCCCGATTTTGGCGCCACGATCCAACACGCCCCCCGTCATCTAGCCCCATCGAGCCCGTTACTCACGCATGATCCAACGGCTGCGCAAACAGATGGGGCGTTTTTTTTCGCCCGGGGCCTTAATCATTTTGATCATAGCCGCCGTAACAAGTGTGCTTGTCGCACTACTCCCCGCCCACGAAATCAAAGGCATACCCATCTGGGTTTCCGCCCCGCCCCACTATGCCGCATACAAGCCGCTGATCGAAACGTGGAACCAGCAGCACCCCGACCAGCAATTCGGACTGCATCTGCTGCACGGGCGCGCCCAAGAACGCCGGATGCTCGCGGGATTCCTATCCGGCACCCCCGTCGCCGACCTTATCGAGGTTCAACTGGGCATCGCCGCCAAAGCCTTTCTCGGGCCGGTTGAGGAGGTCGGTTTCTACGACCTGACCGACCGGCTGCATGCCGAGGGGCTTTACGCTCAGATCAACCAACCCTCCTTCGCACCCTATACTTCGCGCGGCCGGATTTTCGGCATCCCGCACGATGTGCATCCCGTGCTGCTGGCCTATCGATCCGACATCGTCGAGGCCGCCGGAATCGACGTCTCCAAAATTGAAACTTGGGATGATTATTTCCGCATCCTGAAACCACTGATGCGGGACTTCGACGGCGACGGTCGGCCGGATCGCTATTTATTCACGGCAGATGCGACCCGGAGCGATGTGATCAGCATGCTCATCGCCCAAGCCGGCGGCACCCTGTTCGACGCGCACGATCACCTCACCCTCAACAATCCCATTAATGCCCGCGTCCTCGCCAAGATGATTACTTGGACCACCGGACCCGACAAAACTAGCATTGAAGTCGGTGCCAACACCGCTGCCGGCCACCGCCAGCGACTCGAGGGGTTGGTAATCGGTTCGCTAGTGCCGGATTGGATGGCTGGCCAGTGGAAGATCGAAAACCCCGGCCTCGCCGGTAAAATGAAACTCATGCCCATCCCCGCTTGGGAAAAAGGCGGGCGTCGCACCAGTGTCGTGGGCGGCACCATGATGGGCATCAGTAAAACCAGCGAAAACTTTGACGCCGCTTGGGCGCTGACCAAATTTCTTTACACGTCTCCCGCGTTGGCCGAGCGCACTTACCGCACCGCTTCAATCATCTCGCCAGTCAAAGCCTTGTGGTCACTGCCTGTTTACGACGAACCCGACCCCTTCTTTAGTGGCCAGCCCTCCGGGCGTCTGTTTATCGAACAAGCCCCCCACGTGCCACCGCGGCCCTCCTCGCCCTACAATGAGACTGCCATGCAAAAGCTCGTTACCGTCGCGATTGCGCTGCAGGCCTATGCGGAACGCCACGGCATTTATGATGCTGAAAAACTGGTCCCCGAGGCGCAACGACTACTCGACCATGCCCAGGTCGCTTTGCAAAAATTGATCTCACGAAATGTGTTTCTAAAGGAGGAAAATCCATGAGGCAGAAATGGACCTGCGCCCCTTGGCTGTTTCTCTCGCCATTTCTCGGCCTGTTCACTGTCTTCACCGCTTGGCCACTGTTCCACTCGCTTGTGCTGGCCATGCAGCAAACCTATGGCCCCGGGCATACGACATGGGTGGGCCTGCACAACTTTAAGTTTCTCATCTCCGATCCGCTCTTCTGGCAAGCTACCGCCAACACGGTCAAATTCGCGCTCGGTTCGCTCTTCATTCAGCTCCCCATCGCGCTCGGCTTAGCGCTCCTGCTCAACCGCCACAATCTAAAGGGCCGCGCCCTTTTCCGCCTCATATTCTTTGCCCCTTCACTCGTCGGCCTGCCGTTCGTCGCCATGCTCTTCGCGCCGATCTTTGAGCGCCGCACCGGTCTGCTCAATGTTATGCTTCACCACCTCACATCGGCGTGGAACCCTGACTTCGCATGGACGCAAAACTACATCATGAGCGCCCTCATCATTGCTGCGGTGTGGATGTATGCCGGCTTCAACATGGTCTATTTTCTCGCGGCACTACAGAACGTGTCGAAGGACCTGCTTGACGCGGCCGAAATCGACGGTGCCGGCCCGTGGCAACGCTTCTGGCACATCACCCTGCCCGAAATCACGCCGGTCGCGGGGTTTGTCACCCTGCTCTCTGTAATCGGCAGCTTCCAGCTCTTCGAGCTCAGTTACATCATGCTCAATGACGGCCCCGGGCCAGACAACCGCGGCCTTACCATCGTCATGTATCTATACCAGACCGGTTTCCAAACCGGCGACCTTGGCTACGCCAGCACCATCGGCTGGGTG
>JADLBI010000095.1 GCA_020847775.1 Opitutaceae bacterium | reverse complement strand
TTTCCGCTGCTCTGGGTGCTATTGTCGCTCGTGTCGTGGGTCGGCGACTTGTGGTGGCTGTGGGGCTTTGGGGTGCTGTTCGGGTTTCAGATTTTGATGATGGTGCTTTATCCGAAGCTCATATTGCCGCTATTCAACAAGCTCACGCCACTGCCCGAGGGCATGCTGCGCGACCGGCTGATGGCGTTGGGCGAGCGCGCGGGATTCCGAGCCAAGGCGATCGAGGTGATGGACGGATCGAAACGCTCCGGGCACTCCAACGCGTTCTTCACAGGCTTCGGGCGATTTCGGCGCATCGTGCTGTTCGATACGCTGATCAACCAGCTCGAACCCGAGGAGCTTGAGGCGGTGTTGGCGCATGAGATCGGGCACTATCGTCGCGGGCACATCCCCAAGATGATCACGGTTTCGGCGGTGCTGCAGCTCGCGGGTTTCGCGTTCATCGCATGGCTGGCGCGGAGCAACTGGTTCAACCCCGCGTTTGGGTTTCCACTGGGTGAGCTTGCCCCGTCGCTCTTGCTGTTCGGCCTGTTGAGCGGAGCGGTGACGTTCTGGCTGTCGCCTTTGGGTAACTTTTTTTCGCGGAAGCACGAATACGAGGCCGACGCCTTCGCACGCGATGCGATGGGCGGCGCGCGGGCCATGACCGGGGCGCTGCGCAAGCTGGCGCAAAAGAACCTGACCAACCTGACGCCGCACCCGTGGTTCAGCGCGTTTTATTACTCGCATCCCACGTTGGTGGAACGCGAGCGGGCCTTAATTGCCGAGCCATGAGGCGGGTGGCATGGTGGTTCGCGGTGATCGCGCCGGTGCTTTGCCCGGCGGCCGACGAACTGACCATCGCCACCTACAATATCGAAAACTACGTCGCGGCCGACCGCATGACCGGCCAGGGATATCGGAAAGATTATCCCAAGCCCGAGGTCGCCAAAGCGGCGTTGCGGGTAGTGATCAAGCAACTCGATGCGGATGTGCTCGTGCTGCAGGAGATGGGACCGGTGCCGTATTTGACGGAGTTGCAGCGCGATCTGGAGCGGCAAGGCACGCCCTATCCGTATGCCGTATTGATGCGGGGAGCGGACGAGGACCGACACAGCGCGGTGTTGTCGAGCAGGCCGTTTGCGCGCACCGCGCAGCATTCCGGTCTGGTGTTCAAATATCGTGAGGGGCACGAGGCGGTGAAACGCGGCTTGCTCGAGGTGGTTCTGGACACGGCGTCCGGCCCGGTGACGCTTTGGGCGCTGCATTTGAAAAGCCGCTACACTGACGAGGCGGCCGATCCGGCGTCGGCGGAGCGGCGCGCGGGCGAGGCGATGGCCATCCGGGAGTTTATCCTAAAGCAAACCGGCGAGACCTAGGCCGCGCTATTTTTAATACTCGGCGATTTTAACGACTCCAAAGTGAGCGCGCCGCTGCGTTACCTGACGCGCAAGGGCAAACGCGAGTTCGCCAAATTGCTGACCGCGGTGGATGCGAACGGCGATCACTGGACTCACTATTATCGCAAGGAGGATGAGTATTCCCGCGTCGATCATATTCTAGTTTCCCCGGCGCTCCGGCCTGCGGTTAAGGACGGGCAAGCGCGGATCGTTGATGGACCGGATGTGCGAGCGGCGAGCGACCACCGGCCGGTCGTGGTGCGTTTGGAATTCTCCTCTGCCTCGAAAACCGAGGTGTCTTCGTTCGATCCGCCCCGGTGAAGCGCGAGATTGGGGCACAAAAAAGCGGGCCGGGTGGCCCGCTTTTTTTCGCGGATACAAATTACTTGGCTACAGTGACCGGCACCGTGACCTCGCCGGAAGCGTAGCCTTTGAGAAAGAGGCTGCCGGAACCGGGGCGGCCGCCTTGCACGTTGATGGTGACGGAGGTTTCACCAGCGGGCACGATGACTTCGGGCATGATCACGCTCTCCGGCACATCGGTAGTCACATCGAGCAGCAGGCCGCCAGCGGGCGCGGGATTAGGCACGGAAAAGGTGAGTGGTTGCACCGAACCGGTCCGCATGGTGAGTGCGGAGGGCGTCACCGTTAGCGCGCTGGAGTCGATGAGAAATGCGCCGATGGGCGAGCTGCCGTTGGCACCGGACAGCACCACATTGTAGGTGTGACCGGGGGCGAGCGCCGGGACGAAGAAACTGAGCGATGAGGTGGACTCGTAAATGGTGCGCACGGGATTGCCGTCGAAGTAGAGAGCGTCCTGCGGGGTGAAGCCGCGGCCGAGCACGCTGATACGGGCGCCGACGGGGCCGCGGTTGGCCTCCAGCGTCAACACATAGCGATTTACGACGCTGACGCGGTTGAGCTCGGTGTAGGCTTCGCGGGGCTCGTTGCGGTCGTTGAACTCGACCGCGTAGTTCACGAGGAAATAGTAGGCCAGTTCGCTGCGGCCAGGGGGGAGATGGTAGTCGTATTCGTAAAAGCCAGCGCCGATGCGGCTTTTGCGCATCTCGTGGTTTTCTCCGTCGATCACGATATGCGGCACGATGCTGCCGGGCACCACGCTGCTGCGATTCTGGTCCACGCGCAACGTGATGGTGTGGATGCGCGACGGGTTGTCGGTGAGCGAGGGCGGCGTGAGATTGGTGATCGTCACATCGTTGCAGCCGGCCAGCAGGGCCAGCGCGCAAAGCGCGATCATCCAAGAGAAAATTTTCCGCGTGGGAAGGATACGGGAGTTTTGCATTGGTTTTCGATTAAAACCGTTCAGTTAGAGGGCGTAGGTAATGAGTGACACAAGGTTAGCGCAAGCCAAAGCTGCGCCGGCGGAAGCGCTGGGGCTCTATCTGCATGTGCCGTTTTGTGCGTCCACATGCGATTTCTGCGCCTTTTATCAGGTCAAACCGACCGCGCAGGATGTGAAGATGTTTCTCGCGGCGATCGAAAGCGAGGCCGGGCTGGTGGCTTGGCGAAGGCCGGTGACGACGGTGTTTTGGGGCGGCGGCACTCCGGGGCTATTGGCTCCGGCGGATTTGCACCGGCTGGGAGAAATCACACTGCGACAGTGTGGTGGCCAACCGGAGGAGTGGACGGTCGAACTCGCGCCGGGTTCGGTGACCGACGAGCGGCTAACGGCGTTGAAAAGCCTCGGCGTCACGCGGATTTCGATGGGGGTCCAGAGCTTCCAGCCCGCACTCTTGGACGCATTGGGCCGCCAGCACACTTTGGCCCAGATTCACCGCGCTTACGAGCGGGTGCGGCGGGCGGGCTTTGCGAGCGTCAATCTCGACCTGATGTTTGCGCTGCCGGGCCAGTCCGAGACGGAATGGGCGGCCGATGTCGCGGCCGCGGTCGCACTGGCTCCTGATCACTTATCCACGTATTGCCTGACGTTTGAGGAGGACACGGCGTTGTGGGTGAAGTTGTCGCAGGGGCGCGTGAAGCTCGATCCCGAGCACGAGGCGCGACTTTACGAGGCGACCTGGGATCGGCTGGGTGCCGCGGGATATGCGCAAGACGAAATCTCCAACTTCGCGCGTCCAGGCCACGTCTGCCGCCACAACTTGAACACTTGGCGCATGCATGAGTGGGTGGGACTGGGCCCGTCGGCGGCGTCGCAACACGACGGCTGGCGCGGGGCCAACATCGCCGATTTGCGCAAATGGCACGCCCGTGTGGAGCAAGGCCGCCGCATGACAGAGGACCGCTTGGCGCTGACTCCGAGCCAGCTCGCGGAGGATGCGTTTATCTTTGGTCTGCGCATGAACGAGGGCGTGGCGGTTTCGCCTTGGCGGGAACGCGCGCCGGATGCGCCTTGGTTGGAGCTGGAGGAGATTTGGCAACGCTTGTCGGAGGATGGACTGGCCGAATGCGCGGATGATCGTGTGCGCTTGACGAGGCGCGGCCGTTTGCTCGCGGATACGGTTGGGCTGGAAATTATGCGGACGTTCCAAGAACCTGCGCGCCGATGAAACTCGTGGGTAAATATATTTCCCGGGCGCTGGTCTGGTCGGTGATGCTCTGGCTGACGGCGTGCGCGACGCCGCCGCCCGTCGCGCCCGCAACCGCCGTGGCGCGGTTCGTGATCGAGGCCGGGGCGGAACAATCGGCGGTGGGGGTCGTGCTGCCGGTCAGCGGGGTGGCGTTGCGCGTCAGGCCGAAACCGGTGATCACCGAATTTGACATAGTGGGCGTGGTGGAGGCGCAGGTGGAGATGGGCCGATGCTTGGCGTTTCGTCTCACGGGTGGAGCGGCGCGCGATCTCTACCGGCTGACAGGAACCAGCATTGGCAGTCGTCTAGTGCTGCTGGTGGACGGGCGGCCCTTGGGCGCGCGGGTGATTGACCGACCGATTGAGGGCGGGGTGATCTTCATTTTTGCCGAAGTGCCGGAGGCCAGTCTCGCCCGGTTGGTCACCGATTTGAACAACACCGTTGCGCTGCTTCAGGAGCAGGCGGCCAAGGCTCGATGATGCGCGAATTACTACTAGTGGTGGTGCTCGCGATACCGGGCCTTTCGCTTGCGGGGGAAAAATTGCAGCCCGTCTGGCCGGCACCGCATCCGGCTTGGGCGCAGGGCAAGCCGAGCAACGCGTTTCTGCAAGAGGCAGGGTCGGGCGATCCCGCCTCAGGCGGCTTTGGTGGGGTGCGGAGCGGCGGTCGGCAATTTCATGAAGGGATCGACATCAAGGCGCTGCGGCATGATCGGCGCGGCGAGGCAGCGGATGAGGTCGTGGCCGCGCTGGATGGGGTGGTGCGCCACATCAGTAGCGTGCCGGGCAAAAGCAGTTACGGCCGCTACATCGTGTTGGAGCATCCCGATCAGCAACCGGCGGTTTACACGCTTTACGCCCATCTCGCCTCGATTGCTTCCGGCATCCGGCCCGGAGTGAACGTGCGGGCGGGGCAAGCACTCGGCATCATGGGACGCAGTGCGAGCGGCTATGCGATTCCGCAGGCGCGCGCCCACTTGCATTTCGAGATCGGGCTGCGCCTGAGCGACGAGTTCCAATCGTGGTATGACTGGAAAAAGTTCGGCAGCCGCAACGAACACGGCGTTTACAACGGCATGAACCTACTCGGCACCGACCCGTTGGCGTTCTTCAACGCCTATCGCGCCGACCAGATCAAGACCATGGGCGACTGGTTCGCGCGGATGCAGCCCGCGGTGAAACTGCGCATCGCCACCCGGCGCACGCCGGACTTCGTGCGCCGCTACCCCGCGTTGGTGAGCGGCAAACTGCCAATGCTGGCCGCGGGCTGGGAAATTGAATGCGACTGGACTGGCCTGCCGTTCCGATGGACGCCACTCGGAGCCAGCGAAATACAAGGTCTACGGCCCAACGAGGTGCGGGTGATCGAAGTAAATCAGGCTCTACTCAAACGCGAAAAATCCAAGGACCTCGTCATCCGCCGTGGCGGTCGCTGGGAGCCGGTGGACGATTTGCGGACCGTGCTGCAATTGGTGTTCGGGTTGCGCTAATCCGGCATGGCCGGTTTTAACAAGGCGCCGAGCAGCTCGCGGAAGTCCGGTAGTTTGCGCAGGCTTTTAAGGTCCGAATCTTGGGCCATCCACTTGGCGTCGTTGTAACCGAGCTTGATGGCGTGGCGCAGGGTGCGCAGTGCGTCTTTGGGGCGCCGCATCAGAGCTAGGCTGCACGCGAGGTTGTAATGTGCGGTCGGATTCTCCGGCAGGAAGCGCACGAGCTTGCGGTCCATGCGCAGTCCGTCGGCGACGCGGCCGTGCTTCGTATAAAGGCCGCCGAGAATCTCAATCACCTCGGTATAATCTGGCGAACGCCGTAGCACGGACTCAAAAAAAACCATGTCGAATTCGTGATCGGGCGTCTTGTTCATCGCGCTCAACCGCGCCGCGGGCAGGCGCCGTTTTGGTGAAACGCGTCGCACCGGGCGCTGACTTGCAGGCGCTGCGAGACGGGAGTCAGGCCCAGTTTGGAGGAAACCGTGCTGCCATACCATTCCATGAATGGGGCGCTGATTTCGAAAATCTTGTCGCAATCCAGACAGACGACCTGCGCGACTTGGGTGGAGGTGCCAGTCGTGGGCAGGTAGAATTTTTCGCCTGAGCCGATATCCACTTCACGTAGCAGCGCGCTTTCGGTCATGATCGGCAGCGTGCGGTAAACCGTGGCGCGGGAGACGGAGTCGTCGATCGCACGGGCAAAATCGAGCAGTTGCTCGGCCGTGAAGTGCTCCTTGCGGTCAAATGCCGCGTCAAAGATAGCCAGCCGCTGATTGGTCACCCGCAGACCTTTTTGGGTCAGATAGAGGCGGAATTTTTCGAGTGCCGTGGCCTTGCTCACGAGGCGACATTTTGAGGGGCGCGCGAGACTGTCAAACTGTTCGTGTCGATAGGTGTCGATGGCCTGGCAAACTATGCGCAGGTTTGGATGGCGTTCGGGTTTGCCATGCGCGCCTTGGCCGGGCGTCATGCGCGCATGATCGTGGGGGTTCATCCGCTCGCCGGGTTTGACAGGCTACTGCACTACCGCGTGCCGGAGACCCTGCACGCGACGGTGCAGGCGGGCTCGTTGGTGCGCGTGCCGGTGCTGAACCAACTGAGGCTGGGCGTGGTGGGCGAAATCGGCGCGCCCAAGGATTTCCCGGTGGAACGGCTCAAGTTGGTGGCGCAGGTCGTGCATCCGTTTCCGGCGCTCACGCCTGACCTACTCAAACTGGCGCAGTGGATGGCGGGCTATTACGCCGCGCCGTTGGATGGGATTATCGAAACCATGATTCCTGCCGCCGTGCGCAGCGGCGCGGGCATTAAGGAGGAAAAGCTGCTCAGCCTAGTCCGGCCGTTGGCCGACGAGGAAGCCGTCGCGTTGGCCAAACGCGCGCCGCAGCAAGCCAAGCTCTGCGCGTTTTTGGCGCAACAATACCGCCCGCAGCGCAAGGCGTTGGTGCTGCAACGTCTCGGCGCGACGGCCGCGGTTGTCGCCGCGCTGGTCAAGCGCGGCTTGGTGCGCGAGGAAACGCGCCGGGTCGTGCGCGAGGCCTACGCCGACGACTGGGCCGGGGGCGAATTGGCCGCGAGCACTCCACCACGGCTCAATGCCGAGCAAGCCGCCGCGGTGGCGGCGCTCGGGCGGAAAATCGAAGAAGAGAAATTCGGCGTAAGCCTGCTGCATGGCGTGACCGGCTCGGGCAAGACGGAGGTGTATCTGCACGCGATCGACCAAGCGCTAAAAAGCGGTGGCGGCGTGATTTTCCTGGTGCCGGAAGTGGCGCTCACCCCACAGACGGTGGCTCGGCTGCGTTCGCGGCTGGAGGCGATCGCACCGGGCCACAAGTGCGTGGTGTGGCACAGTCATCTGAGCGAGGGCGAACGGCTCGACGGCTGGCTGGCGCTGGCGGCGGGTGAGTCGCGCGTGGTCGTCGGCGCGCGCTCGGCGATTTTTGCGCCGGTGCGGGATTTACGGCTGATCGTGGTCGATGAGGAACACGAGCCGGCTTACAAACAGGACGAGACGCCGCGCGATCATGGTCGCGACGTGGCGGTGTATCGCGCCAAGCTCAACCGCGCGCATTGCCTGCTCGGCTCGGCCACGCCCTCACTCGAAAGCTACGCCAACGCGCGGGTGGGCAAATACGGGCTGCTCGAGCTGAAGCAGCGGGTGGATGACCGCAAGTTGCCGCACATCGACGTGGTGGACATGCGCATCGAGATCATGCGCTCACGCGGCCCGACCTCGCTTTCGCAAAAGCTGGTGCGCGCAATGCAGGACCGTTTTGAGAAGCGGGAGCAGACGATTTTGTTTATCAACCGGCGCGGCTATTCCTCGGCGATGTTGTGCAGCGATTGCGGCCATGTGGAGGAGTGCGCGCATTGCAGCATCAGCCTGACCTACCACCGCGCAGACGAGCGGTTGCGCTGCCACTTGTGCGGTGACGAACGCGCCGCGCCGCTGGTCTGCCCCAAGTGCAAATCGCCGAAAATCCGCTGGCGCGGGCTGGGCACCCAGCGCGTCGAGGAGGCCGTGCGCCGGGTGGTGCCGCGCGCGCGCATCGAGCGGATGGACACCGACACGATGTCCAAGAAAAACCGGTTTCGCGAAGTGCTTGCGCAATTCCGCGCCGGCAAGATCGACGTGCTCGTGGGCACGCAGATGATCGGCAAGGGGCTTGATTTCCCCAATGTCACCCTGGTCGGCCTCGTGGACGCCGACATCTCCATGCACATCCCGGATTTCCGGGCCAACGAGCGCACGTTTCAGCTGCTGGTGCAGGTGGCGGGCCGGGCCGGGCGCGGCGACCGCGCGGGCGAGGTGATTGTGCAGACCTTCACCCCGCAGGCTGGGGCAATTCAATTTTCCCGGCACGCCAATTATGCGGGGTTCAGCGAGGTGGAGTTGAAGGTGCGCCAGGATTTCGGCTATCCGCCGTTCCGGCACCTGATGCACCACTTGTTTCGCGGGCCGAATCCGGAGAAGCTTAAATTCTTCGCGGAGCAATGGGCGCGTTTGGTGGAAACGGAACTGGGCACGCAACTCGAGTTGCGCGGCCCATCACCTTCGCCGATCGAGAAAATCAAGGACCACTACCGCTGGCAGCTCTGGTATTTGACCGCCAGTGTCACGAGGGTGATTCCAGAGCTGTCACGCTTGCGCCGGGAATTCGCGTGGCCGGATGATATCACGCAGGTGCTTGATGTGGACCCGGTGAGTCTGACTTAATCAGGAGCAAACAATGCGACTCTACTTCATGGGTATCTGCGGGACGGCGATGGGCAATGCGGCGCTGCTAGCCCGCGCCAATGGCCACACGGTGCTGGGCAGCGACCAGGGCATTTATCCGCCGATGAGCACGGTGTTGGGCGAGGCCGGCATCGAGTTGCATGAGGGTTATGAAGCGGCGCGGTTGGAGAAACTGAAACCGGACTTGGTGGTGATCGGCAACGCCATGTCGCGCGGCAATCCCGAGGTCGAGTGGCTGCTCGACCATCGTGCGATTCCGTTTACGTCGCTGCCGGCGTTGCTGGCGGAGTTCGTCTTGAAGGGACGCAAGAACATCGTCGTCTGCGGCACCCACGGCAAAACCACGACGACCTCGCTGGCGGCTTATCTTCTGCGGGAGAACGGCCGAGATCCGGGTTTTCTCATCGGCGGTGTGCCGCTCGACCCGCCCGTGGGCAATCACCTTGGCACCGCGACTGATCCATTTGTGATCGAGGGCGACGAATACGACAGCGCGTTTTTCGACAAGCGCAGCAAGTTTATCCACTACGCGCCGCATGTCGCGGTGTTGAACAACCTCGAGTTTGATCACGCCGACATCTTTCGCGATCTCGCGGATGTGCAACGCACGTTCCGTCATTTGACGCGCATCGTGCCGCGTAATGGTTGGATCGTGATGAATGCCGATGACGCCAACCTACGCGCGCTCGAACCGATGCCGTGGACGCGCGTGGTCAAGGTCGGCATCGGCCAAGACGCGGATGTTCGTATTACGAACTTTGGCGAAGATGCGACTGGCGCGGCGTTTGCGCTCGACTGGCACGGGCAACCGTGGGGCGCGGTGCGCTGGGCGCAGCCGGGGTTGTTCAATGCGCGCAACGCGGCGATGGCGGCGACAGCGGCGGGGCTGGCGCTTTATCCGGAGAATCCCGCGCGGCTGAGTTTGGAGCCGTTGGCGCGGTTTCGCGGGGTGAGGCGGCGGCAGGAAACACGTTTCGAGAGCCCAACGCTCAAGGTGATCGAAGATTTCGGACATCACCCCACGGCGCTGGCCGAGACTTTGCAATCGCTACGGGCGCGGCATCCGGGTTATGAGATCCACGCGGCCTTTGAGCCGCGCAGCAACACCTCGCGCACGCGGGTCATGCAAACGGGCTTCATGCGCGCGCTGGCTTTAGCCGACGAGGTTTGGCTGGGCGCGGTGGCGCGCGCGGAAACCTTGGCCGCTACGGAGCGGTTTGATGCGGGGGCGATCATCGCGTTTCTGGAGACGCAGGGGGTGGGCGGCCGCACCGCACCGACCAATGCGGAATTGCTGGCCGGACTGTTGGCCCAAACCCGGCAGCAGAACGGACGCCGCAGACTAGTGGTGTTTTTCACGAACGGTTCGTTCGACGGCATCATAGGCCGCTACGTGGGGATGGTCAGTTCCCCCGGATGACGTTCATGCGGAAGCGCTGGACGTCGAGTGGCAGATTGGTGGGATAAAAGGCCACGACGTCCGCGTATTTCATCAAAATCCAAGGGGAGTTGGCCGCGGCACCGTTTTTGGTGAACACGATGTCGTCGGCGATTTGGACGCAGGAGTGGATGATGTCGCCGTTGGGCAGCGAGAAGAGGTAAATGTCACCAAACCGCGGTCGGCCGGTGACGGGGTGGTAATAGTCTCGGAAGGTGTCCGCCACCTGATTGATGTCCTGAAAGCGCTGATCGGGTTCAGGATTAAAGAAGTTCAACACCGTCCAGTGGCAATCCATGTAGGTCGAGACCCCGGGGTCGTTTGGCGCGGGGTAGGTGTAGAGACGGGCGCGGGCGAAGCGGGGCAGTAGGTGAACGATGTCGAGTGTGGTGGAGTGCCCGTGGCGCTTGAGAGAGCTGAGCAGCGGACCGATGTCCTTGGAGCCGGGGAAGCTCCAATAGCGCTCCAAGGCATCCGTATCGGTGTCGGGGGTGATGCGCAGCTTCAGCAACATGGTGGATTTGCGGGCCAGTGTTTTAATCAGTCTGGTGCTTTCCTCGATCGATTTCAGCGTGGGGACCACCAGTGCCTGATCGGAAAACAGCAGGGAGTTGCCTCGTTGGTAGAGCAGGCGTTGGACTTGGGCGATGGTTTCGGGTTTCAGGCCGCTTTCCTTGAACCATTCTTCACGCGCACTGGCGGTAAAGCGAAAAGGTTCGGCTTGGGCGGTGTTTTGCGGAAACGCGGCCAAGGCTGTATAGATGACTTGGCGCGCGGTGGGGCTGAGGTTGAACACGAAATCACGGGGCGCGTGGATCGTGATGATGCCGCCTGCAGTTTCGCGCAGCTGCGATTGATTGATGGTCGCGATTTCAGCGGCGCTCAACCCGGCGGATTGCCAGAGCGCGTCTAGTTGTGCGGTGGTGTAATCAACCAGGACCCAGTTGACATGGTCCACGTTGGGAAACCGGGCACCGATTTGCTGCTCGGGCGGCTCGGTCAAGATGGTCACGTATTCCAAGTCGCCCCACGGGCCGGGCGCGCAGCGGGTCGCGCCCGTCTCAGTCTCGCTGCGGACAACTGGCGTGTTGGCCCGGGAGCTTTGTTCCGCGTTTGTCGCATAATAAACGCCCACCGCCAGCCACGGTCCAAGCAGCACGGCGAGGATGAGCACTACCGCGCGTCGTGAGATATGCAAAATGACGCCATGCTTGGAAGATTCTGGCGGGGACTGGCTCATGTGGGCGGAATGGGAGCTGATGTTTGCGGCGTAGATTCGTGCAAGGGCGCGACTCGTCCGAGCCAAGCCTCAAGGCGCGATTTTTGCTCGGGCGTGGCATTGGGACGGATCATGAGCTTCCAAGTATCGCGCGGTGCCTCACCGAGGCGGGCTTCGAGGGTGAGCATCTTGCCGCGGCGGGAGACAAGTAAGTCAACGCAGTCCCCGGGCGGGTGGAAGCGCAACTGGGTGGCAGGATCGTTTGGAGTGCGGAATCCATCGATGGCGACAATCTCGTCGCCCGCATAAAGACCGGCAGCGTAGGCTGGTGTGTCACTGCGCACCGCGGTTACCAGATTGCCGTTCAAGTCGGCACCAAGCCAGCCCGCGGGAGGGTCGGGTGGTTCCAGTTTGTTGGGTAGGAGGGAGTCATCGGGCTTAGCGGCTTCGGTGAATTGTAGGCCGAACCAATCCAGCATGGGTTGATAGTCGAAACTTCCTGGACTTTGGATGATGCGGGTGAACCAAGGCGCGAGGTCCGCTCCAGTCACTTCGCTGGTGAGTGCGATGAATTCCGCCTCGGTGTAGCCGTGATCGCCGCTATAGCGCGCGTAGGCCGTGCGCATGACATCGTCGAGCGATTTGGCGCCAACGCTCAGGCGGCGGATTTCGGCATCCAGTAGCAGGGCGGCGACGGAGCCGGCGCTATAATAGCTGATGCGGGTGTTGGCCGAGTTCTCATCGGGTCGATAGCTCTTGATCCATGTGTCAAAGGAGGCGTCGGAGAGTGACTGGATAAGGCGGCCGGGTGTGCGTTCAATCCCGGCGATGGAGCCGCTCAGGGCGTTGAGCAGATCGGTCCGCGAGTAGTAGCCCGCGCGGTGCAGCATGAGGTGCTGATAATAACTGGTGATGCCTTCGACCACCCAGAGTGTTTTCGTGTAGGCCTCGTGTTCATAGTCGAATGGCCCGAGTTCGACTGGGCGCAGCCGCTTGCCATTCCAGAGATGGAAATACTCATGGCTGACCAGCGAGAGCCATGAGGTGATACCGCTGCGGGTGGAGGACAGCCCGCCATCGGCGGTGATCACGAAGGACTGCTTGTGCTCCAAGCCGCCACGACTGCCGAACAGCAGGTTGAAAACATAGAAGGGTTTGGTGTCGGGCAAGGCGCCCCAGAAATCAATCTGCGCGTTGACGACCAACTCCAGGTTACGGGCCGCGCGCGGGTTGTCCCAGCGGCCCTCGCCGCCGATGGTTACGAGATAATGCGTGGCGCCGTGGGTGACAAAGGAGTCCACCTGCGGTGAGCCCGCCAGTATGGGGCTGTCAATGAGCGTGTCGAAGTCCGGCGCGGTGTAGGTGTGTGGTTCAGGCCCGGCATCCAGCGGCGTGTAGCAGCCGCGCCAACCTTCGGGCAGCTCGACACGCACGGTGTAGGGACGTTGATAATTCTTCGTGACGGTCAGATAGGTTGGCGCGCCATTGATCATCGCGAAATCGCCTTCGATGACGTTGGAACGCACATTCGGCTCCCAGCCATAGAGGCGGTAGGTCACTTGCACGCGGTCGTGTCCTGCGGCGGCGATGACCCAGTGGTTCTTGCTTGTCTTGATGATCGTGAGCGACTCGCCGTCCGGTGTGGCCGCGGTGATGCGGTCAATATTGCGCGCATACTCCCGCACCAAATACGAGCCGGGGGTCCACACTGGCATGAAAATTTCAAGCTGTTCCTGACCGTCGGTCGGGAAACTGACCTCGACCTCCACGTAATGGTGCAGCGCATCCGGGAAGCGCAAAGTATAGTGGACCGGGGGCAGCGGACTTGCATGTAGCGCGCCGACGAGGGCGGCCCAAGCCAGCAAGAAGGATAATCGATAAAGACTCATCAGGCACCATGAAAGGTCAGATTCTCCGGGGTCGCGAGCACGCTTTTATTTTGGGTGCTTTTACGTAGAGTTGGCCGGGATCGCGAGGACTACGTCGCGGATTCTGCCGCCTCGGGATGACAGGCCGCCGTGCCACCGGTGAGCTGATCGCCGGACCGAGTCCATCGGTAAACTAGCGGCTGTTTGGTGCGGTCGAGCTCTTTGAACAGGGCGGGATCGGCGCGCTTTGGCAGGGTGAGTGTCGCGAGCCCGTCGGCGTCGCAGTTCAACAATCTGGCGTAGGGCTTGAAGTGCTCGGGCCGTCCGATGACACGCGAAAGACCGGGGGCGGTGGAGGGTGGCCGACGATCTAGCGCGAGAAAGCAATAAGGCAGGCTGCGCAGGTCGATGCCGGCGCGCTGGCCGAATTTCACCCAATTTGAATCGGCGAAAATTTCGGACGGCGGGGGTGCGAAGAAATGACACCAGTGTCGTTCATGCGCGATCTGGAACATCGGGCATGCGTTCTGGTGTGTGCACGGCGCGACGAGGTTGAATTCGCCTTTGACCGCGTCGCGAATCGCGCCGAGTCCGCGGCTCACTTCACTGGTGCCAGGCTCGACCCAGAGAACGGCTTGCGCCCGCGCGATCAAGCCTCGCAAGGCGGCCAGTGCATCAGTGGAGAGTTCGTTGAGCACATGGCTGATGAGCAGAAGACCGATTGGGCCACCGTCCTGCAAAAAACCCGGCGTCACGGCTTCGACGTGCAAAGTCGGAAACGCGAGACGGGCTTGATTTTCCGCGAAGTCCACGGCCACTGGCGCGTGATCCCAGAGTTGCAACGTGACGAAGCGATCCGTGCCAAAATGAGCGATGACTCGCCGCCCAGCCACGCCACTGCCGCAGCCCCAATCCAGCACCGTCACATTTTTCGGTGGCGACCAGCCACGCAACGCGAGTTCGCGCAAAACGTGATCCCATTTCCAACCGATGCGTTCGCCGTAAGTCAGATCGTAACTGGCGAGCGCGGATTCCGATTGCCAATATGGTCCGGCGGCCGCGCCGCCGTGCAAAAAACCATCGCGCAACCGATCCAGCGCCGACCAGTCAAGTTTGGTCCAGTCCATCAGCAGGCGCAGTCAACTATTAGTTGACTGTGTGGTATGGGTTGACGAGACCGCGCCGGGGCGGAGTGGGAAGTGGAGATGGGTGGCGAGGGCGTGGGATTGGATGCCGTAGAAAGCGGCGAAGGCGCGGATGCGATTGGCGAGTGCGTCATCGTGCTTCGGGCCGCCGAGCGTGGCGGTGATCATCAGATTTTTCGCGGTGTGCTCGGTGGAGATAAATTCGAACACCTTGGTGCGATAACCAGCCCATTCGAGCAGCATGGCGCGCAGCGCGTCGGTGGCGAATTCGGCCTGCCGCTCTTGGAATATGCCATGGCGCAGAGCATCGCGCAAAACGGAGGGAGTCCCGAGCTGGCGGCGGACTTCCTTCTGGCAGCATGGCGAAACGACGATCGCGCGTGTGGCGGCGGCTATGCCTTGCGCCAGCGCGTCATCGGTGGCCGTGTCACATGCGTGCAACGCGACGAGCAGGTCGGGGGCGTTCAAGGCGGTGGATCCGATGTCACCGACGACAAAATTGAGCTTGGCGAATCCGCAAGCATGTGCGGTTTGGTTGCAAAGTCGCACCAGGTCAGCTCGCCGCTCGATCCCGGTCACCTCGGCACGATTTTCCAACAGGGCCGCGAGGGCGAAAGTCAGATAGCCTTTGCCGCAACCCATGTCGGCAATGCGCCAGGGACGTTCAGGGGGCAGGTCGACCTCGGTCGTAATCTGGGCGATGAGTTCGGCGAATTTTTGGATCTGCCGGAGTTTCCCCGCCATGCCCTCACGTGGTTGATCGCGATCATTGGTGATGCCGAGTGCTTTCAACCAAGGCGAATTTGTCGGGATCAGGTAATGTCGTGATTTATTGTGTTCGCCCACCATTGCGGTGATATCGGTCTGTTTGATGCGCAACCGCGCGCCGTTGGATTGGATTTCCAATTGGGCCTGTTGAGCTGTGGTGGACAGATGGGCGTCGAGAAAATCATCTGACAATAAACGATCGACCTCGTTGGCGGCAGCCTCGATGGAATGATTTTTGGTGATGTCGCGCGTGGCGTGCCGGTAAACGAAGGAGAATTGTTTGCCGCTTTTGAGTGTGACCGGGCGCACGTAAACATTGCGCAGATCGGCACCGTGCAGACGCGGCTTGCCAAGGGTGAGCTTGACCAGTGTGTCATCCTGCAGCGCCGACCGCAGCTCGGAGGAAAACTTGGCGCGGGGATCCGGCGGCATGGGTTTCACTCGGGCAGATATGCCGTGGTCATCACGGTGTCGGTGGTGACGCGGCCTTTGCTGAGGATGCCCAGCTCCTCGAGTTGTTCGATTTGTCGGGTGTAGCGCGCGGGGTCGAGCCGACCGGTGCGATCAACACCCGGGTCGCGGCCAGTGACGAGATGGCCGTCAATGATGAGCTGGCGCGAGGCCATCATGAACTCGTCGGTGTTGTCGGGATTGGCCTGTTTCATCAGCGCATGGGCGGGGGCGGGGTCGCCGGTGAGATAATCCCGCCAGCCGCGAATGTAGGCGCGCACGAAGGCGCGCAACGCCTCGGGGTGCTCGCGTGCGAAACGATGGTTGGTGACCAAAACGGCGTAGGCACGGAAATCTGCCTCCCAGGTGGAGAGAAAACGCGGCGCGGTGCCGCCGGCTTTCATGATGTGGTAGGGTTCGGCGATGGAGTAGCCCTGCTGGATGTGCTCCTGACCGGTGAGGAATCCGGTGATGGAGAAATTGGTCGGCACGACATTGAAGTGCAGGCCCATTTTTTCGCGCAGATATTTGAGAAAAGCCCACTCGGGCCGAGCGACGATCGTTTTGCCCTCGAGATCGGCGAAGGACTTGACAGCGCTATTTGCGCTGACGAGCAGGCCGGATGGGTCGTCTTGAAACACGGCTGCGAATTGAACGACCGGTAGCCCTTCGGCCTGTTGGAGCAGTGTGCTAGTGCTATCAGCCTGTCCAATCTGCGCCTGATTCGTCGCGACCTTTGGCATGACAAAGGCATTGGGCCCGCCGGGGATGAGAGTGACGTCGAGACCTTCGGCGGTGAAAAACCCCTTGGCTTGCGCTTGATAAAAACCGCCATGCTCCGGCTCTGCGACCCAGTCGAGTTGGACGGTGAGCTTAAGCGGTGCGGCATGCAGCATCGGAATGGAGAGGAGCAGGAACAGGAGGCGTTTCATGGGTATATTATCGATCGGAACGCTGGTAGGAATCGTGCCAATGGTGCAGGCAGGCCCAGCTCAAGGAAAGCACGACGGACACAAATACAAATCCCAGCACACAGGTGACTGCGGCGGTGGCGAAGAGTGCCGGGTATTTGGCCTGACTGCTGTAGATGATGGCTTGGAAGCCGAGGCCGCCTCCGTCGCCCGCGGAACTGCCTGCCGTGTAGTCGCCGACGAGCGCGCCGATCGGCGCGAGCACGGCCGCGATGCGCAGGCCGGTGAAGAAATAGGGCAGGGCGGCGGGCAGGCGCAGCAGGCGGATCTCCTGCCACTTGGACGCGCGATACATTTGAAACAGCTCCACGAGATTGCGGTCGGCCGAGATGAGTCCCTGCGTCGTGTTCACGACTAACGGGAAAAAACAGATCAGAAACGTGATCACGACTACGCTCGGTAATCCGGGACCGACCCAGAGGATCAGGATCGGTGCGAAGATGATGATCGGCGTCATCTGCAAAATCATCAGATAGGGATACAGGCTGATGCGCACCAGCGGGGAGAGCGAGAGTGTCAACGCCAATGCGCTGCTGACGGCGATGGCCAGGCCGAAGCCGATGAGCGCGCCTTCAGTGGTGTTGATGATCGCGCGCCCGAGCACGGGAAAATTGTCACGCATCGCCTGCCAAATCTCGTGCGGCACCGGCAGCAAGAACTTGTAGTCGGCCGACAATTCGTGGCGGATGCCATACCACACCGCGATCATGAGCGCGCCGGTGACGACGGGCAGGAGGATGTTGAGCAGATGGCGGCGCATGGTTAGTTCTCCTCCACGGAATGAAGCAGCCGGGAAACCTCGGCGACGAGCTCATGGTAACGCCGCGTGTGTCGGGTCTCGGCGGAACGTTCGGCGGGCAGGTCCACCTGGATTTCGTGGGCGATGCCGCCGGGGTTGGCCTGCATGACGATGATGCGGGAAGAAAGAAACACCGCCTCGGCAACCGAGTGTGTGACGAAAAACGCGGTCCAATTCTGTGCGGCTCGAATGGCCAACAGTTCTTCGTTGAGATGCTCGCGGGTCATTTCATCGAGCGCGCCGAAGGGTTCGTCGAGGAGCAGAATGCGTGGGTTGAGGGTGAGTGCGCGGGCGATGGAGACGCGCATTTTCTGTCCACCGGAAAGTTGGCGGGGATGGGCCTGCTCTTTGCCGGTGAGTTTGACGAGAGCCAGGGCCTGCTCCCGTGCGGTCTTGCGATCAGCGGCGGGCATGCGCCGCAGCTCTAGCGGCAGTTCGACATTGGCCGCAACCGTGAGCCAAGGCAGCAGGGTAGGTTCCTGAAACACGAAGGCGAGTTCGGCTGCGGCGTCTTCGGGTGAGCGGTCGGCGACGCGCAGGATGCCGGCCGAGATCGGGCTTAAGCCGGCGATGAGGCGGAGGAGGGTGGATTTGCCGCACCCGCTCGGCCCGATCAGGCTCACAAATTCACCGGGTTTCGCGCGCAGATCGATCCGGTCGAGCACCCACGGTCCGTCGCCGTAGCGTTTGGCCACGGATTGAAACTCCACGATGGGCGGCTCGGCGGACATGGTCAGGTCAGGACAACGGTCCGTGGTGTGGTGGCAAGCCAAGCCTGTCTATGGAAGTTTGGCGAGCGAATCGGCGGCTTGCTTGAACTTGGGGTCGAGTTCGAGTGACTTATTGTAGGCGGCGCGCGCGGCGACTAGGTCTTTGCGACGCTCGGCGAGATTGCCGAGCCGCCACCAGACGGCGGCGTGCGAGGGGTCGCCTTGGCGCGGGGGCAGTTCGAGGCAACGCCGCAGGTGCGTTTCGCCGGTTTCCGGTTGCGCACCGCTTTCGGCGGCGACGCGACCGATGGAGTAATGGCCGATGTAGTTCTCGGGTTGAGCGGTGATGAGTTCCTTGGCGAGGTCGATGGCCTCGTCGTAACGCCGGTCCATGAAGTAGAGCTGGCCGAGAATGAGCGTGCCGCGTTCGAGGTCGCGTTGGCGGATGGATCTGGCCTGATCATAAGCCTTGAGCAGACCTCCGCCGAGGAAAGAAGGGGCCTGCCGGTAGTAATCCACGAGACCTTGGCGGGCGTCCAGGTTGCCGGGGTCGAGCTCGACCGCGTGTTCGAGGGCGGCGCGGCATTTTTTCGCGAAGCTCATCTGCGAGAGCAACGAGGCTTTCTCCGCCGCGTTGCCGTAGGCGCCACCGAGCTCGGCATGGTAGCCAGAGTTGCCCGGGTCGAGCTCGACGGCCTTCTCGAATTGGAGGATAGCGTCGTCGGCATCGCCGCGCTTCATGGCGATCCGGCCGAGGTAGTAGCGCGCCCGGGCGTTGGCGGGCTCGTCGAGAGTGAGGATTTGAAAGGCGGTGCGGGCCTCCGGGTATTGTTTGGCGCTAAACTGTTCCAATGCCGCGGTGAATGCTGGGGTATCCTCGGCACGCAACACGGACGCGAATAGCGCGGGAAATAGCAACAGGGCGGTCACGGGGCGACACAGCATGGCACGCAGTGTGGACGGGCGCGGAAGTGGGTAAATCAATTTGTGGCTGTAGTGGTGAACGCCAGCGTGCCGCGAACGTCGGCAGCTTGCGGGCGTTCACGGCACTTGAATGCCAATGGGGGCTCGGCGGTCGCGCTCTACCCCAGAAAACGCCGGCTAATAGCCGGGGGGTATTGGCTATCACTCGTAGCGCAAGGCGTCGATGGGATCGAGACGGGCGGCCTTGCGGGCTGGGTAGTAGCCGAAGAAAACGCCGACGGCGGCGCTGGTGACGAAGGCGATGACCGCTGCCTCGGTCGAGATGAGCGTGGGCCAGCCGTTGAGGCGCGACATGATTTCGGAAGCGCCGATGCCAAGCGCGATGCCGAGCGAGCCGCCGAGGGCGCTGAGCAAGACGGCTTCGATCAAAAATTGCAGCATGATCTCGCTGCCGTGCGCACCGACGGCCATGCGGATGCCGATCTCACGGGTGCGCTCGGTGACACTGACGAGCATGATGTTCATGATGCCAATGCCGCCGACGATGAGCGAGACGCCGGCGATGGCGCCGAGGAGGCTGGTCATGGTCCGCGAGGTTTGCGTGGCGGCCTCGGCGATTTCGATCTGGTTGCGCACGGTGAAATCGGGCTCGCGGCCCTGGCGGCGTTGTTGCAACAGGTCCGTCATGCTTTCCTGAATCATCGGGATGGCCTCGGCAGAGACCGCTTGCACGAGAATGGAGTTGAGGTTATCCCGGCGCGATACCCGGCGCAGGTGGCTGCTGTAGGGAATGATGACGGTGTCGTCTTGGTCCTGACCAAAAAAGTTGAAGCCCTTGGAGGCGAGCACGCCGACGATTTTGAAGGGTATGTCGCGGATGCGCAGGCTCTGCCCGAGAGCATCACTGTCGGGGAAGAGTTGTTTGGCGACAGTCTGGCCGATGACCGCGACCTTGGCGTAGGAGCGCACGTCTTGTTCGGTGAACATCGCGCCTTCGGCGATGCCCCACATGCGAATATCCGGGTAGGCGGGGCCTTCACCTTGGATCTGGGTGTTCCAATTGAGGCCGTTGGCCTGCACTTGGGCGCGATCGCGCATCTCCGGGCTGACCGCGACCACGCCTGGAACCTCGCGTTCGATGGCTTGCGCGTCTTCCGGAGTGAGACTGCTGCGCGAGCCCCAACCGCCGCGCGCGCCGCCGGACTGACTGCTGCCGGGAAACACGATGATGACGTTTTGTCCCAGGCTGGCGATCTGTGACTCCACCTGGTTTTTCGCGCCGTTGCCAATGCTGACCATGGCGATGACGGCGCCGACGCCGATGATAATGCCGAGCGCTGTGAGGGAGGAGCGCAGGATGTTGCGGCGGAGGGCACGCAGGGCGATGATGAAGGTGGAGTTGATGCGCATGGTCAGGCGGTGCCGGTGAGTTTGGCGTCGGCTTCGGCGGCGAGGAGCTTGCGCATCTCTTCCGGGGCGTTGAGGCG
>JADLBI010000094.1 GCA_020847775.1 Opitutaceae bacterium | reverse complement strand
CCCTGCAAATCCCGAGCTAAAGCAGCGCAGCTTTCGTAATTTTTTCTCCTCAGTGCGCTACGCTGTGGACGGTTTCTTTGCGGCGTTAAAGCACGAGCCGTCGTTCCGAAAGGACCTGCTCTTTGCCATATTGCTCACGCCTTTTGCGATCATACTGCCGGTCAACGCCGTCTCCACCGCGGTGATGATCGCGTCGCTGTTTCTCATCATCATCGTCGAGTTGCTCAACTCCGCCATCGAGTGGGTCATTGATTACATCCGCCCGGAGCAGCACCCGCTCGCCAAGCGCATCAAGGACATGGCCAGCGCCGCGGTGTTTATGAGTTGGCTCAATTGCATCGCCATCTGGGTCATCCTCCTCTGGCCGAGCAACGCGGTGTGGCCCCGCCTCGAGCGTTTGCTAACCGGCTGGTTTGACTGAGCTCAACGCAGCCGCGCGAACAGCCAAAGCGCGATGCCGGCCATGCCGAAATTGGGCAGCCATGCGGCGACGGCCGGATCGAGCACTTGCTTGGCCGCGAGCGAGGTCGCCAGGTTCATCAGCAGGTAATAAAGGAAAAACAACCCGATGGACTTCGATACGCCACCGGCGGGATTGACGCGCACGCCGGACACCGCGAATGGCACGGCCATTGCGATCACAATCAGCGGCCCGAACGTGTCGGCGATGAGCCCGAAATAGCGCACCGCGTAAACCAGCCCCTTGGGATTCGCGTCGGCCGCGTAATAGTTCACCAAGCGGCGCAGCTCAAAAAACGACAGTTCCGAGGCTTTGCGGTCAATGATCAGCATCAGACGCGGGTCCTCACTGTAGTGCGGCACAAAACGCCGGAAGAATGGCCGCGGCTCGATCATCTCGCCGGTGGCGGGGTTAAACACGAGCTCCTGCCCGTCCATGAAAAGCCAGCCTTGTCTTTCCCGGTCATACGCCGCCTCCTCCGCCACGATACGGCGCTCTTCGCGACGCTCCGAGTCGAGCTCCGACACCGTCACCCCGTAGGCCTTTTGCGTGAATTGGCTGTAGCGATTGATGAACCACATGCGCTGCGCCGGACGGTTGTCGAAGGCCACGCTGGTTGCCGCGCCAATACGATCCTCGGGCAGCGTCTCGGACTGCTGGCGAAACGCCAAGGTGTCGCGCAACGAACGCGACGCCTCCACCGACCACGGCACCACGCTGGCGTTCAAATACCACGTCAGTCCACAGGCCGCCACGCCGATCAACCACACCGGTGCGGTGATACGCAAAATACCGATGCCCGCCGCGCGCAAGGCGATGAATTCGTTGGCTCGGTGCAATTTGCCCAGAACGTAAAGCAGTGAAATCAACAACGCGACCGGTAGCACGATCGCCAGAAAGCCCGGTAGCGTCACCAGTAGATACATCCAGAAATCCGCGCCTTTCGCCCCAAGATCATTGAGCATGCGGAAGTCGTCGTAGAGCACCTGCACAAGCAGCAGCCCGATCATCGCCGCGAGCACGAGCCCGAGGATTTGCAGCCACTCGCGGAGCAGATGACGATCGTAGGTGTTCAACGCAGTTGATGAAAACGGCGGGCGGCAGGTTGGCCAGACTCAAACCAACGGGCTGTCACCGGGCGGATGGCGCGCCGTCCTGCCCCGGTGTGACACGCGTGATAGTCCAGCCGGTGAAACCGTAGAGCGCGGAAATCAGCGGATTGATCAGGTTAAAAAACGCAAACGGCAGATAGGCGAACGGGAACACCCCGAGCGTCGCATACATGTAGGCACCGCAGGAATTCCACGGCACGAGCGGCGAGGTCAGCGTGCCCGCGTCTTCTAAGCACCGCGACAGGTTTTTCGGGTGCAAGCCCGCCTGGGCGAAGGCACCGCGATACATGCGGCCGGGCACGACGATGGCTAGATATTGGTCGGGCGCTACAATGTTGATGCCGAGACAGGTGCCGAGCGTGGCGAGAATCAAACCGCCCGTGCCCCGCGCCAAACTGAGCACGCTTTGCGCGATGCGTTCCAACATGCCGCTGCGCTCCATCACGCCGCCAAAGCACATTGAACAAAGGATGATGCCAATAGTGCCATACATGCTGGCCATGCCTCCACGCGTCAGCAGGCCATCGACCGCCGTCACGCCGGTCTGCGAGACAAAGCCATTGTAGGATACGTCCAAAATCCGCGCGAAAGGCACGCCTTGAAACACGCTGGCAAACACCGCGCCTAGACCCGCGCCAATCGTCAGCGCGGGCAACGCCGGCATTCGCGCCACCACCATCACCAAGACCGCCAACGGCGGCACCAGCAGCCAAGGCGAAATGGCAAACCCCTGATTCAACCCCCGCGTGATGACCGCCACCGCGTCGAGCCCGGCCTCGCCGCCGTAGTTCATTCCGATGAACCAGTAGAGCCCGAGCGCCAGGACGAAGCTCGGCGCCGTAGTGGCCACCATGTGCCGCACGTGTTCAAAGAGCTCCGCGCCCGCCACCGCGGGCGCGAGATTGGTCGTGTCTGATAGCGGCGACATCTTGTCGCCGAAATACGAACCAGAGACGACTGCTCCTGCCACCAGCGGCAACGGCACGCCCAAGGCACCACCGATGCCGATAAACGCGATGCCCACTGTGCCGGCCGTCGTCCACGAGCTCCCCGTGGCGGTCGAGACGATGGCGCAGATAAGACACGCAGCGAATAGGAACATGTGCGGCGAGAGCAGCTTGAGCCCATACACGATCATCATCGGCACCACCCCGGCGGCGATCCACGTGCCGATGAGCACCCCCACCACCAGCAGGATCAACACCGCGCCGAGCGAGAGCATGATGCCCTCCTTAAACCCCTCCTCAATCTCGGCCCACTTCCACCCGAGCCGTAGAGCCATCAAAGCCGCGACGGCCGTCGCGCCGGCCAGCGGGATATGCACGGGGATCGATGCGCGCAGCACCCCGCCGAGATACGGGACGCGCGCCAGCCCTTCGAGCAGCGGCGTAACCAATGGCATCCGTGGCAAGTCGTCCAGATTGATGACCGCCGCTGCCAAGAAAACGATCAGGCCGACCACCGGCACTAAAGACTCGCTCAGGGTAGGTGCGCGGACCGACAGATGGGGGTTCTGTTTCATCGCTAAACGCGCGAGCGCGCTTGGCGGCCACGAAGACGCGCGCGGCTTGTGGTGGCAAACCGAAACACCCGCCGGGAAATTTTCGCAACTTGGGATTTGCCGAGAACGCGGTGGGACTGCTTGATGGCAAGCCATGGCCAAAACACAAGAAGCGTGGAGTTCACGTCTGGGCGTAATTCTGGCGGTCGCAGGCAGCGCGGTGGGCTTGGGCAATTTCCTGCGCTTTCCGGGTCTCGCAGCCCAATACGGTGGCGGCGCCTTCATGATCGCCTACTTCATCTCGCTGCTGCTGATCGGCATTCCCATTTGCTGGGTTGAGTGGGCGCTCGGTCGTCACGGCGGCAGCGCCGGCTATCACTCCACGCCGGGGATATTCAACTATCTGATCAAGCATCCGTGGGCGAAGTATCTCGGCGTCATCGGTTTTGTCGCCCCCGTGTGCATCTACATGTATTACGTTTACATCGAGGCGTGGTGCCTCGGTTACGCACTCAACGCGATGACCGGGCGGCTGAGCGTGGAAGGCATGGATTACGGCGCGTTCTTCGGACGGTTCACCGGGGCTAGCTCGGACGGCGTGGCCATCCACTTCGGCCTCGGCGACGTGGGCCTCTTCGTGCTCATCGTCTATGCACTGAACTTTTATTTCATCTACCGCGGCATCTCCAAGGGCATCGAGTTTGTCTGCAAATGGGGTATGCCGCTGCTGATTTTCATCGCTCTCATCGTGCTGGTCCGCGTGCTCACGCTCGGCACGCCTGATCCGACCAAGCCTGATCAAAACGTCCTCGCGGGCCTCGGTTATCTCTGGAACCCCGGCGACATCGCCACCGGTCTGCGCAATCCCCAGCTCTGGCTCGCGGCGGCCGGGCAAATCTTTTTCTCCCTCTCGGTCGGGTTTGGCGTGATCATCACCTACGCCAGTTACCTGCGCCGCAAGGACGACGTCGTGCTCAGCAGTCTGACCGCATCCGCCGCCAACGAATTTTGCGAAGTCGGCCTCGGCGGCCTCATCACCGTGCCCGCGGCGTTTGTTTTCCTCGGCGCGGCGGGCATCGTCGGCCAAGGGACATTTGGCCTCGGGTTCAACGTGCTACCGCAGGTCTTCGCACACATGCCCGGCGGCCAGATTTTCGCCACGATCTTCTTCCTGCTTCTTTTCCTCGCGGCCATCACCAGCTCGCTCTCCATGTTGCAACCCGGCATCGCGTTTCTGGAGGAAGGCCTGCGCATCAACCGCAAGCAGTCGGTCGCGCTGCTCGGCCTCGTCACCGCCATCGGCACGCTCTTTATCTGGTATTTCTCCAAGGACCTGAAGGCGCTCGACACGATCGATTTCTGGGTCGGCACCGTCACTTTATTTATCCAAGCCACCATCCTCGTCATCATATTTGGCTGGGGGCTGGGCATCGAGAAAGGTTGGGCGATCGCGCATGAGGGCGCGGAGATGCGCATCCCCGGGGCCTATAAGTTTATCATCAAGTTTGTAACGCCGAGCTATCTGCTTACCATCTTCGCGCTGTTTCTACTGCAAAACGTGTTTGGGTGGAACTACTCCTTCAGCGACCCCCAGTTCAACCCGACCGGCTATGTCCGCGATCTGCTCGGCGGCAGCGACCAACCACCGAGCTATGTCGCCCGCCTGAGCGTCGGCTGGATTCTCGTCATGGCGATCTTCACCTCGATTCTCGTCCACATCGCCGGGAAAAACTGGACCCGGCACAACCCCAACAAGGACCCATCATGACCACAGGAGGCTGGATTAACATGCTGCTCTCAGTCGGTTTCGTCACGATCCTCTTCGTCTATTGCGTCGTGCGCGTGCTGCGCGGCCCTCGGGACGGGGCTGGGCACCAACTCGCCCGCGTCGAGCCCATCGAGGAAAACGAGGCGGACCAACGCTGAGCGGCCATGACGCTGCGCTTGATCCTGCTTTTGGCGCTGGCGGGGCTCGGTATTGCTCGCGCCGCCGACTCCACCGACTCGCTGTTCGAACAGGCACAGGCCGAGGCGCCGGGCGAATTGCAACTGCACATCGCCAAGACCAAGGGCCGCCTCTCCGACTTCATCGCCAAGGTGCGCCACGTCGATAAGGTTCCCGGCTGGACGCAAATTCGCGTCACCGGCGACGCGGCCTACGCCGCATGGGACAATCTGCGCAAGGACTACGTCTGGAACGGCGGCAAATTTGAGGTGCTGTTCGACATCGTGGAGGCAAAGCGCATCACCCTGCGCAGTGTGACTTTCGCCGGGCGCACCTCGGAACCGGCGGACTGACCCGCGGAAATTTTTCCAAGCGCTCGCTTGATTTTCCGCGCAGGGTGTTACACTGGCGGATTCTTCATTTTTAACCCTGACCGCATCCGCCATGTCCACTGCCACGCCGCAAAAATTCGAGTTCCAAGCCGAGATCAAGCAACTGCTCGATATCGTCATCCACTCGCTCTACACCGAGAAGGAAATCTTCATCCGTGAGCTGGTGTCCAACGCCTCCGACGCGCTGGAAAAACTGCGCCACACGCAAATCACGGAGACGGAAATTTTCGACGACAAACTCGACCTGGAGGTCAACGTCACCACGGACGACAAGGCCAAGACCATCACCATCCAGGATTTCGGCATCGGCATGACCCGCGCCGAGCTGATCGAAAATCTCGGCACCATCGCCCACTCCGGCTCCAAGGCCTTCCTCAAATCACTGAGCGAGGGCGGGGCCAAGAACAGCAACCTCATCGGCCAGTTCGGCGTCGGCTTTTACTCCGCGTTCATGGTCGCGGATTCGGTCAAGGTTTACTCCCGTTCGTGGAAAAAGGACGAGCCCGGCCACGTGTGGTCGAGCGATGGTTCCGGCAGTTACGAGATCAACGAGAGCGAGGGCGAACGCCGCGGCACCAAGATCGTCATCGAACTCAAGGAGGACGCCGGCGACTTCGCGCAGGATTGGAAGGTGAAGGAGATTCTCGAGCGCTACAGCGCCTTCGTCTCGTTCCCGATCAATCTCAACGCCAAGCGCGTCAACACCATCCAGGCCCTCTGGCTGCGCAACAAGAACGAGATCAAGGACGAGGAATACACCGAGTTCTACAAGTTCCAAGCCCACGCCTACGACGACCCGCGCCTGCGCCTGCACTTCTCCGCCGACGCGCCCCTCGCGATCAACGCCCTGCTCTTCGTGCCGAAGGAGAACACCGAGAAGCTCGGCTTCTCACGCCTAGAGCAAAGCGTGTCGCTCTACTGCCGCAAGGTGCTGATCGACGCCAAACCCAAGGACTTGCTGCCCGAATGGCTGCGCTTCCTCAAGGGCGTGGTCGATAGCGAGGATCTGCCGCTCAACATCTCGCGCGAGACGATGCAGGACCGCGCCCTCATCGAAAAGCTCAACAAGGTCATCACGAAACGGTTCCTCAAGTTCCTCGAGGAGCAGGCCAAGAACCACATTGAGACCTACAACGAATTCTACGCCGAGTTCGGCATCTTCCTCAAAGAAGGCGCCGCGATGGACTTCACGCACAAGGATCAACTTGTGAAGCTCCTGCGCTTCGAATCCTCCCTCACGGAGAAGGGCAAGACCACCTCGCTCGCCGACTACGTCTCGCGCATGGGCGGCGAACAAAAGGAAATCTATTATCTCGTCGGCCCCAATCGCGCCGCCATCGAAAGCGGCCCGTATCTCGAAGGCTTCAAGGCCCGCAACCTCGAGGTGCTGTTCTGCTACGAATCCGTGGACGAATACGTGATGACCAACGTCCGCGAATTCGAGAGCAAGAAGCTCCTCGCCGCCGACCACTCCGATGTGAAGCTCTCCGACCTGCCCCAACCCGAGGGCGGCCTCAGCAAGGGCGAAATCAAGGATCTGACCAAGTGGCTCAAGGACACCCTCGGCAAAGACCGCGTGGACGAAATCAGCGCCAGCGACCGCCTCGTGGATTCTCCCGTGCTCGCCACCAGCGCCGATAAAATGATGTCGCCCCACATGCGCCGCATGATGAAGGCCATGAAACAGGACGGCGCCGACTCAGCCGTGAAGGTCAACCTCGAGATCAACCCGCGCCACGCCGTGCTCAAGAATCTGCACACCCTGCACACGGCCAATCCCGACAAGGCCAAACTCGTCGCCGAACAGCTCCTCGATAACGCTTTGATCAGCGCCGGCCTGCTTGACGATGCCAGTGCCATGGTCGCGCGCCTCAATAAGTTGCTGGAAAGCGCGTGATTTTCTAGTAACTTATAATCATGTAGTTGGCTTTCGTGCCATACTTTTTTATTGAAGTATGGCAATAGAGCCATACCGTCGTGGTCATTATGAAAATGACCATGCACATCGACGAGGAGGTGCTGGAACGGGTGATGAAAATCACCGGAGCCAGCACTAAGACCGAGGCCGTTGAAATCGCCCTCAGGGAGATGGCGCGGCGGCACAAAATGAAGGAGCTGTTCACAGCCGGATTAAGCCCTGAAGACCTGCGGGATGCGTTTGATCCCGCCTCTCTTGCCGTGGACTCACGTCCGCATATGGTAGCCGAGTATCCTCCGCCCTATGGAAAAACTGATCCTGCCGGACAGTAACATCTACATCGGCGCGGCGCGCTCACGGCTTGACCCGTTTGAGTTGTTTAGCCGACACCTCGACACCTGCGAATTCGCCACTTGTGGCATGGTCATGCTCGAGGTGTGCCGCGGCTTGCGCGATGCCGGACTCCTGCGGCATTTCCGGGAACGCTTCGCGGTCATGATCTTCCTACCCACGACCAACGCGATCTGGGAGCGCGCCCAGCAACTCGCGTGGTCGTTGGATCGCCAAGGCGTGACCCTCCCCGCGCAGGACCACATCATCGCCGCCTGCGCGTTGCAGGCGGGTGCCACCGTGCTCACCCACGACCAGCACTTCTGGTCCATCCCCGGACTCAAGGTCACTGATCAATTGTAAACCGCCGGAGCGCTACAATCCCAGGAACCGCCGACTCGCCGTGATGTGCGCCTCGGTTTTTTCGATCGACCATTCGCGGCTGCCGTGCACGAGCAAGTTCACGCTGCCCGCAAATCGCGTCGCCCGCAACGTGTCCATGATCGCCGGAAACAGCGGCGTGAGCTTGCCCCGCCCGGGGAACTGCTCCTCGGAGCACTGGTTCCAGTTGTTGCGAAACCAGGTGAGCCCGGTGGACGCCCACGGGCAGTCCCACAGATAAAACATAGCCATGCGGTCGCCCAGCGTCGTGAGATTCTGGCATTGGTTCTCTCCCATGTAAACGGCGTGTGGCGGCGCGTAACAGCACACGAGGCCCGGCACCAACTCCGCCAGGGTTTTCCAGCGGTCAATGCTATCGGCCGGGGTATCCACGTGGTTCTCGATCGCAATCTTCACCCCCACCCGAGTTGCGACGGCAACCAAAGGCCGCAGGAAGGCCGCAAACTCTTCCGGATTACTGCCGCTAAAGCCCGCCACGACCATGGGCGCGCCAACCTTCGCCGCGTAATTGATTCCATCTGTCATCCGCTTCGGATCTGAATCATAAAGCGAGATGGCCGATGGTTTCAGGCCAAACTCAACCAAATCTGCACTCACCGCGGTGGAGTCATCCGTCGAAACCGCAACGTGAGAACCGAAACCCGGATGGTCCCACAGGTCCACGCAGGTTACTCCCAAGCGTTGCAACGAGGCGAACGCTTCCCGGCGGGGATATTTGATATAGAGCAAACTGCTCACACTGAGTTTCATTTGGTCAGCCTTTCCTTCAGGCTCTGCGCCAAATCGCCTATGGGCTCCACCGGATAGTTCTCCAGCGTGTTGTTCATCGCCGAAGCCATCAAGCCTTCCAACACGGCGATTGGCTGCAATGCCGCTTCGCCGCTATTCGCCAGCGACGCGTGCTTGCCCGAAAAATTGTCGAGCGCCTCACGCGTGAAATCCCGCTGCGCCTGATCATTCTCCGTGCCCCAATGATACGCCGTATCCACCAACATCGGTCCATTATGGAGGATAATCCGGTAGCCGCGCGCCAGTGATTGATCGATCATACCCTTGCTCCCGAAAATCTCCAACCGGCACCCCACCCAAAATAGCGCTGGATCGACGCGCGGGTCCGCGATGTCGCCAAACACCAGATCCACCGGCACGCCACCCTCGCAAAGGATGCGTCCAATCATCCATTCCGGCGAGGGATGCGCCGCCTGTAATTTCTTCGCGCCCGCGATCTGACCCAGCAAGCGCTGCGGTCGCAACCCGCCGAGAAAAACCCCGGCCAGATCAATCATATGCGTGCCTTGCTCAGCGGGCGAGCCGTTGCACGAAATTCGCACGCGCTCGATTTCGCCGATCACCCCATCCTCCAGCAAGCGCTTGGACCGGCGGAACGTGCCCATGCAGGGCAATTGATGATTCACCACAAAGCGCGCCTGATGGCTTTGGCATAACGCCACGATTTGTCGCGCCTCGGCCAGCGAACTAGCGAAAGGTTTTTCAATCACAAAAGCTTTCACGCCCGCCTCCAGCATCTGTTTAATAACCGCCAAGCGCACCGTCGGCGGCGTGATCAAATGCACGAGTTCTGGAACATGGTTCTTCAACAGGCTGGCCACATCGGCGAACCGGCGCTCGGTCGGGATATCCCCGGGGAAGGCCTTCAGCCGTTCCAGATTGGGATCACAGAGCGCCCAGATGGTGGCATCCGAGATGGACGCGTAGGCGCCGGCATGTTCAATGCCCCGTGCCCCGCAACCGATGATGGTGACTTTGATCTTATTGTTCATGGCAAAGAATGGGTTGTTTCACCGTGGCAGGCTCAGCTTGGCCATCCACGCGGGCTCACATGACATGCGGATACATAGTTGATGCATGTCAGCAGATGCGGCGTTTCGGATGCAGGCAGACCTCGTCCCAGGGTCGAAATTTTAGCGGCAGCTTCCGCCAATAGTATTTCAGCTCATCGTTTTCCGCCCATTGCGCGTAAACCTCTTTCCAAGTCAGGTCGGGCAGATGGGGCCGCAACGATCCTTGCTCCACCGGTTCGGACATCGCCTGATACCGGACATCCAACGACAGGCGGAGATGCTCCCGGTCCTCCGCGCGCAGTGCCTTGTGCACCACCAGGCTGTTGAAGGTCAGAATGTCGCCCGCCGCGTAATCCCCTTCCATCCATTCGGTTTCCCACGGACAAAGTTTCACGCCGAATCGGACCGCCCCCTTGGTCGGTTCCACCGGCAGATGCCCCGCCCGGTGACTGCCGCGCAAGACGGAGAGCCCGCCCAAGGCGCGCGGACAATCGCCCAAGGGCGTCCAGCAGGTCCAGGTGCTGGCGGAACCTTGCACGTAGGGGTAATCCTGATGCGGCGGGGTCGGGAAATTCGCCGGGTGCGGCACGATCATGCGCGCAATCGTGCGCGCATGCACCAACACGTCCTCTTGCAACAGAGTCCGGTAGAGCGCCAACAACCTCGGGTGATGCGGGAATTGATGAAAGGCCCGCAGTTTCTGCACCTCGCGGTAACAAGCATCACCGGTGCCCCAAGTGCCGATTTCCTCATCAGGAATTTTATCGGTGACCGCTCGGTTGAGCCTGCCGCCGAACCGATCTTGCCCGGACGCTCGCCAGCCGTAGCGGTCGGTGACTGCCAGAATCGCGGCGCGCAACTCCATCACATGATCAGCCGGCAGAAACCGCTTGAAGAACAGATAACCATCCTCCGCCGCCCGCCGCCGCAAGGCCGCGGGATCCAACAGCAACGGCGTGGAGTCCACAAACGGCGCGCGGGTGACCGGCCGCGCCGGAGACTTGATGGCGGCGTTCGGTTTCATGGCGGAATGCCCATACGATCGCTTACTCGAGCGGGAAGAACGCCATTCGCCGAGTGGCCCCTCCCGATCCCTAGTGCCTTCAGCACTTCATTCTGACGCAACGCCGCGACCTGCGGCTGCACTTGCGTGGCGAACCATTGGGAAGCGTCTGGCTGCGGTTGACTCACGGGGTAGTGGGGTGGCTAACGGGGTGCAATGCTTGTGCCGTCGGGTCGGCTGCTGTGTCGAATCAAATTTTCGGGCCAACGGCGGCGCCGCATCATTTCGTTTTTCCGTTTGGCGAACCCGGCTTCTCGCGCATGCTTGCGCCATGTCCCTGATCTCCATCAACCCCGCGACAGGTCAGCGCATTCACCTCTACGGTTCGCACACTTCCGTGCAGATTGAGGCGGCTTTGAAACTGTCGCACACCGCCTACCTCGGTTGGCGCGAACTCTCGCCCGCGTCCCGCGCCAAACACCTGCGCGCCCTCGCCCGCTCCCTGCGCACCCAACGCGACGATCTCGCCGACCTCATCACCGCAGAAGTTGGTAAACCTATCACCCAGGCGCGGACGGAGATCGAGAAGTGCGCCAAAGTCTGCGATTATTACGCGAAGCATGGCGCGGATTATTTGGCGGACGAGCACCCCATCGGCGCGCCAAAACACGCGCGCGTGGTTTACGAGCCTCTCGGCCCGATCCTCGCCGTCATGCCGTGGAACTTCCCCTTCTGGCAGCTCTTTCGCGCCGCCGCCCCCGCGCTGATGGCCGGCAACACCGTTTTGCTCAAACACTCGGCCAATGTCTCGGGCTGCGCGCTCGCCATCGAACAGGTGTTTCTCGACGCCGGGTTGCCGACCGGCGTCATGCAAACGCTACTGTCACCCGCCAAAGAAGTGGAAACGCTGATCAAGGATCCGCGCATCGTCGGCGTCACCCTCACCGGTGGCACCGCCGCCGGACGCAGCGTGGCCGCGCTCGCGGGTGCAGCATTAAAACCCTGCGTGCTCGAACTCGGCGGCAGCGACCCCTACCTCATTCTCGACGATGCCGATCTCGATCAGGCCGCCGAAATCTGTGCTTCAGCCCGACTCGTCAATTCCGGCCAGAGTTGCGTCGGGGCCAAACGTTTCATCGTGCACACCAAGGTGCGTGCCGCGTTCCAGCAAAAACTCGTCGAACGCATGGCCTCGCATCGCGTGGGCGATCCCGCAGATCCGCGCACCCAAGTCGGCCCCATGGCGCGGCACGATCTGCGCGACGAGCTGCATGTGCAGGTGACGAAGAGCCTCCGCCTCGGTGCCAAACTCCTGCTCGGCGGGCAGCCGCTGCCCGGCCCCGGTTGGTTTTATACACCCACCGTGATCACGCGGGTCAAAAAAGGCATGCCCGCCTACGACGAGGAATTGTTCGGCCCCGTCGCCGCTGTCATCGCCGCACGCAACGACGAAGAAGCCTTGGCCCTCGCCAACGACACGCCCTACGGCCTCGGCGCCGCCATCTTCACCCGTGACCGCCGCCGCGCCCGCGAACTCGCGCCACAACTCGAAGCCGGCATGGTCTTTGTCAACTCGGCTGTGCGGTCCGACCCGACCCTGCCATTCGGCGGGGTCAAACATAGTGGCTATGGCCGCGAACTCGGCCGCTGGGGCATCCGCGCCTTCGTGAATGTGAAGACCGTTTGGTCGGCCTGATTGTTACGATTGCGCGACGCCCCACTAAATTCTGGTGAAGTATTCTCCCGGGGATAGTGTCAAAAATTCGTCTATGACTAAAAGTCTCCGCCGTAAATCGGCCGCCCCCCCCGACACCGTTCTGTCGCCTGAAGCTCGCACCACTTACTTCAACCGAGAACTTTCCTGGCTCGCCTTCAATCGCCGCGTGCTGGAGCAAGCGCAAAGCAGCCGCCACCCCTTGCTTGAGCGCGTGCGCTACCTCGCCATCGTCAGCTCCAACCTCGACGAATTTTTCGAGATCCGCGTGGCCGGCCTCGCGCAGCAGGTGGATTCCGGCGT
>JADLBI010000093.1 GCA_020847775.1 Opitutaceae bacterium | reverse complement strand
GGGTAAAGCGTTTGCCGCCGGGTGCGGTGATTTTGCCGGAGTGAATCGCGGCGGAGAAAACATGAATCTGCTGGAGCGCGGCCTCGATGGCGTGGCGTAGCTCAGCGGTCGGGGCAAGCGCGGCGTCGCGCAGCCAGTAGTGCCCGACCATTCGCTGCTCGTCGGGATTGGCGACGGCGCCTTTTTCGAGGTCAGACATGGCCGCAAACGCTTTTTGCATTGCGGGCTCCATTTGCGCGAGGAAACCGTCCGGAAAAGGGATGCGGCTGATGTCGAGGCTGAAGCCGAGCGCGGTGTTGGAGTAGTAGTGGGATTTGAAGCGGGACCAGGACATCGTGGGGCAAGTTAAAGGTTTTTGTCGGTGACGGCGCCTTCGGAGGCGCTGGCGACGAGCTTGGCATATTTGGCGAGGACGCCGCGGGTCTCCTTCGGCGGACGCGGCACGTAGGCGCCGAGGCGCGTTTGGTATTCGGCGTCGGGAATAAGCAGGGAGATGGTGTTTTTCACCGCATCGATCTCGATGAGGTCACCATTTTTCACGATGCCGATGGGGCCGCCCTTGGCGGCTTCGGGGGTGATGTGGCCGACGTCAAAACCGTGGCTGCCGCCGGAGAAACGGCCGTCGGTGATGAGGGCGACATCCTTGATGAGACCGCGGCCGGCGACGGCGCTGGTGGGGGAGAGCATCTCGCGCATGCCGGGGCCGCCGACGGGGCCTTCGTTGCGGATGACGACCACGTCGCCTTTCACCACATCACCACGCAGAATGCCTTGGAGGGCGTCCTCCTCGCCTTCGTAAACTTTGGCGGAGCCTTTGAAGTAGAGCCCTTCCTTGCCGGTGATTTTGCCGATGGCGCCGTCGGGGGCGAGGTTGCCGCGAAGAACGCGCAGGTGCGTGTCTTTTTTAATCGGCTGGTCCCACGGGCGGATGATGTCCTGCTCGGCCGGGTAGGCGCCGTAGGGTTGGACGTCGCGCAGCGTTTCCGCGATGGTCTCGCCGGTGACGGTCAGGCAATCGCCGTGCAGCAGACCGCGGTCAAGCAGCAGCTTCATCATCGGGCGGATGCCGCCGATGCGGACGAGGTGTGACATGTTATACTTGCCGAAGGGCTTGAGGTCGGCGAGGAGCGGGACGCGATCACCGATGGTCTTAAAATCGTCGAGCGCGAGCGGCACGCCAGCACTGTGGGCGATGGCAAGCAGGTGTAGGATCAGATTGGTCGAGCCGCCGAGGGCGAGGCAGACGGTGATCGCGTTTTCAAAGGCCGGGCGCGTCATGATATCGCGCGGTTTGAGGTCGCGCTTGAGCATGGCCATGACGGCGGCGCCGGCGCGCTCACAGTCGTCACGCTTGTCTTTGCCGATGGCGAGCTGGGCGGAGCTGTTGGGCAGGCTCATGCCGAGCGCCTCGATGGCGGAGGCCATGGTGTTGGCGGTATACATGCCGCCGCAGGATCCGGGACCGGGAATAGCGGATGCCTCGACGGCGCGCAGGCCGGTGTCGTCGAGCTCGCCCTTGGCGTGTTTACCGACGGCCTCAAAGACAGAGACGATGTCCAGCGGGCGTTTATGATCGCAATCATCCGGCGTGAAGCCGGGCAAAATCGTGCCGCCATAGATGAATACCGCGGGGCGGTTGAGCCGCGCGATGGCAATCATAGCTCCGGGCATGTTTTTGTCGCAGCCGCCGATGGCGATCAGGCCGTCGAAGCCTTCGGCCGCCACGGCGGTTTCGATGGAATCGGCGATGACTTCGCGCGAAACGAGGCTGAAGCGCATGCCCTGCGTGCCCATGCTGATGCCGTCGGTGACCGTGATGGTGTTGAAGTAAACGGGCTTGCCGCCGGCGGCAGCGATGCCCTTGCGCGCGTGCTCACTGAGTTCGCCGAGGTGGACGTTGCAGGGGGTCATGTCGCTGGGCGAGGACGCGACTGCGATCTGCGGCTTCTTGAAATCCTCGTCGGTGAAGCCGACCGCGCGCAGCATGGAGCGCGCGGGGGCGCGGTCGTTGCCGTCAACGACAACGGAGGAATGGCGGCGGGAGGAATCGGCGGTTGGTGCACTCATGAGAAAAATCGCGGACAGGCAACCAGAGCGCGGCGCGGCGGGCAAGCAGCATGTCCAATGTATGACAGCGCATTCACGAACTTTTCAGGGTTGCTTCAACAGTGCACGGGCGCATTCACTGACCGCCTTATCGCATGGCGTTTAATCTGAAAAAAGTGCTGCGAGCGCTTCTGTTCTCATCGAACCACCCGCTCGCCATCAAGGACATCCAAGTGGCCTTCACGCGGTTTCATGAGACTGCCATGTCGGCGGGGGCAGCGGCGGTTGATGCAAACGCGCCCGCTCCGGTCGCGACCGAGGAAGAGGAGACTGAGGGGGAAATGCAGACTCCGGAGGCCGCGGAGCTTTATGCCGAGGTGCCCACGCTAGTAACGGCGACACAGATTCGCGAGGCCATGGACGAATTGGCGGCCGAGCTTCGCGCCGATGATGACAGTTTGCTTTTGATCGAGGGAGCCACTGGTTACCGTTTGGTGACGCATCCCCGCTTCGCCCGGTGGATTCGTGTGCTGCGCAACGAGCCGCCTCCGGTGAGGTTAAGCCGCTCGGCGGTGGAAACGCTCGCTATCGTGGCGTATCGGCAGCCGGT
>JADLBI010000092.1 GCA_020847775.1 Opitutaceae bacterium | reverse complement strand
GGCGCCATCCCCGATGCCTTGCTGCGGGAGTGGCGTCCTGACCGGTATCCGCCAAATCCGCCGTTTCATGCGGCGGATTACCGCTATCCTGATTTTCCGACTTTTGAGCAGGTCTTGCTAGACCACGCGTTGCCGTGGTTCATCTCGGCGGATCGGTATCACGAGGCCATGAAAGCCATCTTTGCCACGCACGTCGCACAAAATGTGCTCTACGTGGAAACGAGTTTCCATTTGCCGGTCACCCAATTCATCAACGTTCCCGGTCCAGAAATCATCGCCGCGATTCGCTCCGCCGCGCCGCCCAATCTCGAAGTGCGTGTCTTCGCCGGGATGCCGCGCGACGTCTACCGCGGGGCCATGCAGGCCGTGATAGATGATCTGGAAAATTGGGACGAACTCGCGGGCGTGGACCTGCACGGACTGGAGACCATGCCGACGGAAGCTTGGAGCTCGCCGGCCTGGGCACGCATGCGCGCGGCGGGCAAAATCACCAAATGCCACGCGGGAGAATTTGATGGAGCGGCTCGCGTGCGTGAGGCCATCGAAATACTTGGCGTCGCGCGTGTGCAGCATGGCGTGCGCGCCATCGAGGATCCGGAAGTTGTCGCACTCGCGCGAGACCGTGGAGTGACGTTTGATGTGTGCCCGATCAGCAACATCCGGCTGCGCGTGTTTCCGGATTTCGCCAGCCACCCACTGCGGCGGCTTTCGACGGCCGGAGTTCGCTGCACGATTAGCACGGACGATCCGCTGTGCTTCAACAACCGGCTGAACGACGAGTATCGAGTGCTGGCGGATGAGATGAATTGCGATCGGTTGGAACTTGCGCACTACGTGCGCCACGGTTGGGACGTCGCTGATGTCTCGTCTGAGTTTCGCCACCGACAGCTGGCCGAGATCGATCGTCTCATGCATGAGCGCTGAATCCTCCATTGCCCGCTATGAAGTGCCCGCCGGCCCGCGACCGACTAGGGCGGATAAGGTGCTCGCACTGGCCTTTGCGACGCACAGCCGCGTCGCGTTGCAACGCGCCTTCGACGCGGGGCTGGTGCGCGCCAATGGCATTGTCATTGCGCGCGATCATCCGCTGGTGACGGGCGATCTCGTCGAGTTTCAACTGCCGGAAACCAAGCCGATGGATCTGACCCCGGCGAAAATAACGCTGGATATTTTATACGAGGACAAACACCTGCTCGCGTTGAACAAGGCCTCGGGCATGGTGGTGCATCCGGGAGCCGCAACCGGCGAAGATACGCTGGTGCACGCGCTGCTCGCGCATTGCCAAGGCGGTCTGAGCGGCATCGGCGGGGTGGAACGCCCGGGGATCGTGCATCGGTTGGACCGAGAAACTTCCGGTGTGATTATCGTGGCGAAAAACGACGCGGCGCACCGCGGGCTGGCGGAGCAGTTCAGCGAACGCACTCTACACAAAGAATATCTCGCCTTGGTGACTGGTCGCCCGGAGCTGCTTAGCGGCATCATCGACCGGCCCATCGGCCGCAATCCCAACCACAGGCATAAAATGGCGATCGTAGACGAAGCCAAGGGCGGCAAACATGCGCGGACCGATTGGGAAGTAGTCGAGGCCTTCGGCGATTTGGCGGCCTTGGTGCGCTGCACGATTCATACTGGCCGCACGCACCAGATTCGTGTGCATTTAAAATCTCTCGGCCATGTGCTGCTCGGCGATGTCGTTTATGGTTGGAAACCGCTGCCGCAACTCGCGAAACAGCCTGGCCGCGTGATGCTTCACGCCGAACATCTGGTGGTGGCGCATCCGGTCAGCGGCAAGACACTCGATCTGCGCGCCCCTCTGCCGTCAGACATGCAAGCGATGGTCACCGCGCTGCGCCGGACCGTTCGGCCAACTTCATCCCGTCATGGACGCACTGAAACAAGCCGCCGCTGATCTGATTGGTGACTGGGCGAAGCTGCTTGCGCCGCATTATGGTCCGAGTGGCAGCATGGATCTCGATCTGCGCGATTGGCCGACCGCGCATGGACCGTCGTATTACAATCAGTTTACGCCGCACGCGCTCCTTCTGCTGGCGACTGGCCGGGTGCCCGGATGCGACCAGGCGACCCGCGCGCGCTATCTCGATTTGGCGTTGCGCAACATCGACTACACGCTGTCGATCACTGATGAGGAATTCCACACTCCGCATTATTCACGCGGCAGGGAATGGGGGCGGCACATCGGCGAATGGTTGAATTTTTATCTACTTTGCGCCCTGGAGATATTGGAGCAGGACCAACTGGGCTCGGCGGAGTTGCGACAACGGCTGTCGCACGCGGTGCTGGGAGCGACAGGGGCCTTGCATAAATGTTTTGTGGAGAAATACCGGACGCCGCCGCGTGAGTTCGTGGGTAATCACGACACATGGCATGGGCTGTTGTTTTATCGGGCGGGTCGGCATTTTGATCGGCTTGAGTGGATGGACTACGCGCGGGATTTCTTTACGCGGTGTGTGCACCCATTTCAGCATCGCGACGGCTATTGGCCGGAGGGGGAAGGGATCGTGGTCGGATATTCGATGGTGACGGCGTTGGCCGTTTCGGTGTATGCCGAATTGTCGGGCGAGCAAGCCGCGCATGCGAGCATCGGCCGCTTTCTCGGGTTTCTCGAATACTCCGAACTTCCCGACGGCAGCAGCGCGGTCGTGCTGGATGTGCGGATGAGATACCATCGCGCGCCGTTCCTGTTCTTGCCGCCCGGATTACTGGCCTGCGCGGAAGGCCGCCAGATGGCCTTGCAACGAATGAGGGCCGGGCGCAGCCACCTTAACGCCGTGGGCGTGTGCGACAACGGCGCGCAGGCATTCGCGTTTTTCGGCTCCTTTGCGGAATTCGCTTTTGCGGACAGATCGCGTCCGGCAGAACTCGCGGTGAGCCGTCCGATAGGTTTACCCGCGGCCCGCCTCAGCGATGAGCACTGGCGGGCCTATCTCGGCTGGCAAGTGGTGCCGGATCACCCGAGCCGGTTTGTGCTGGATACGCAAAATTTTGTGGAGATATGGCATGCCGCGGCGGGTTATCTCGTCGGCACGGGCGGCAGCAAGTTCATGCCGCGTTTCTCCACGGTGCGGCGCACCAAGGGAGGGCGCGCCTACATTCCTGACCGGGCTTATCCGGTGCGTATCACCGCTCACGAAGCCGAGGTGGCTTTGGCATTCTCGGCGGAAGAAGTGACGATGCGGCTGACGCTCACAGGTGGGGGTTGTTGCGTTTCTGCACGACAGAGCCGAGGTGCCCCTGATGCCGAGCTAGAGTTCGGCCTGATCCTTGCTCTGCGCAAGGGCGATACACTCGAGATCGACGGCGCCACCGAGACGATCGATCCATCGGTTTTGATTCATGAGCAGGGCTGCCCGCGACCGGTGCGGCTCATGTGGTGGCGTGGGTTGGAATGGACGCTGCCCACTGGCGCGCGGTTGGATTACCCGCTGGTGCCGCATAATTCCTACACGCAGGACGGATTGCCGAAGCCGGAGGATTATGTGGGTCGCCTCAGCTTTCCGCTCTCCACCGAATGGCGCGAGATCACCATGGTCTGCCCGCATTAGCCGGCTCATACCGCCTGCAGTGCTTCTTTGGCGAGGCCGTAACGCAGGTTGTAGAAGGAGTGGTGGAACTCGGTGAGCCCGCCCAGTTCGGCCACCGCGATGAGTGTGGCGAGTGCGGCGGGCAGCACATCGGCGCGGGCGGGCGGCATGCCCGGGATGAGCATTCGCTGGGCGAGAGGCAACGGTGCGATTTCGTCGAGTAGGTTGCGCATTTTGCTCAAGGTGATGAGGGAAGGGACCTCGGCCAAGGGTTGGCCCAGCTGAGCGGCGCGAATGGATTGCAGCGCGACGACCGAACCGCCGGTGATGACGCTAGTCGCCCGACCGATGGAGAATTGGAAACCGACGTCGGTCAGTGTGGCGCCCACATGGGCGGCGATTCGCGATCGGCTTTCTCCGGAAAATGGCGCGGCGATGTCGGGCACGAAGAGCTCTGACAGTCGAACGCAACCGAGCTGCAGGCTGAGGGCTTGCGCCACGCGTCGTTGCGTGAAGGCGAGGCATTCGAGGCTACCGCCGCCAAGATCGAAGACCGAGAAGTTGCTCAGCTCGGCGAGCGCGGGATCGCAGGTGAGTCCGGCGCCGATGGCGTTGGCTTCGGCTTCACCACTCAGGAGTTGGACTTCGTAACCGGTTTCGTGTTGGACGCACGCCAGAAATTCGCGGCCGTTGCGGGCATCGCGCACCGCGCTGGTCGCGACCAAAATGGTGCGCTCGGGAGCGTGTGGCGAGGCGGCGGCCAGCAATTCCTGGATGGCGGCGAGCCCGCGCGCCATGCTATCCTCGCCTAGTCGCGGTTCCGCTTGGCTGATACCAGCGCTGATGCGCGCGTCGATCGACTGGGCGTGGACCTGTTTAACGCGGCCGCAGTTCGTGCCGCGTCGCGCGACCAAGAGTTTGATGGAATTGCTACCGATATCGATGACCGCGACTCTGCGCATGAGGCAACGTGTGGCGCCTGCGACTGACTGACAACCCCGCAAATAAATGATGGTGAAGGGTGTTCCGCGCTGTGGCCATTCTCGTGACTGGCTGTTTGCTTGCAGTTCGACCCAGCAGCTCCAGCATGGCGCGCCGTGACCCCCGGGAGCGCATTGCCGTATCAGGACACCAAGCCGCATGGCGCGCCGGATTTTTATTATGCGATCAACGCGACTTTCCGCTTTATTCTTAGGCGCTTGGGCCGGGAGGCTTGGGTGCGCTATCTGGAGGAGATGGGCCGCGGTTATTACTGTGTGGTAAACGATCGCTGGCGGGCTGGCGGGCTGGCAGAGATCGCGCGCTACTGGCGCGAATTTTACGCGGCCGAGCCTGACGCGGAGGTTGAGGTGTGTGAGCTGCCTGACCACGTTGACGTGCAAGTGCGCGTATGCCCGGCGATCAAGCATCTCCGGGCGGGTGGTCGCGAGATCGTGCGCGAGTATTGTCAACATTGCTATCACCTCGGTGCGGCGCGAGCGGAGGCGGCGGGGCTAACGATGCGGTTGGAAGGCGGCAACGGGGCCTGCCGACACACGTTTGCGACGCCCGCGGCGGCCCTGCCACCGCAAGACCCCGCGGCCATCAAGGAGGCGACGGCATGATCGGGTGCTACGATTTTTGCGGGCATTACGAATGGACCTTCGGCTGGCTGGAGCGCGCCGGCGGCTCCGCGCTGGTGCGTGCGTATTGGGACGAGGCGATCAACCACGACAGCCAGCGGCACGCGCGCGATTTGATCCGCAATGAAGGCATCCCCGGCATGTTGAAATACTG